>CALBQZ010000057.1 GCA_937899735.1 uncultured Clostridia bacterium
TATATGGCCCGGTGGTCAAGCGGTTAAGACACCGCCCTTTCACGGCGGTAACACGGGTTCGATTCCCGTCCGGGTCACCAAAAAGAAACAGCTACACGAAGTGTGGCTGTTTTTTTTTGCTATAATCTTGAAAGCACGGAATCGAACCCGAGAGGGTTTTGGCGTTAAGAAAATAATCCGGTGGATTATTTTTAGCCAAAAGCGGTGAAGGCGTAAGCCGAGCCGATAGTATGCAAGGCGTAGCCGCTGCAGACGGTCGATTCCCGTCCGGGTCACCATGAAGAAGCATTGCAGCGGCAATGCTTTTTCTTTTTGCCCATTGATGTTGAACTTTGAATTATGAATTCGTTTAAATAAAACATCCAATCACATTTAAATTATTCGAGTTAATAAATCAACCCCACAAAAGAATTTTTTTCTCTGTGGGGTTTGTGGTTATATTTCTATCTCAATTCCAACAGGGCAATGGTCACTACCCATAATCTGAGTGTAGATTTTACTGTCCTTTACCTTTGGCATAATTCGGTCTGACACAACAAAGTAGTCAATTCTCCATCCTACATTCTTTTCCCTTGCGTGGAACATATAACTCCACCATGAGTACTCAATTTTTTCAGGATAAAGAGTACGGAATGTGTCACGAAAACCTGAATTTAAAAGTTCTGTAAACTTATTTCGTTCTTCATCAGTGAATCCTGCGCTACGATGATTTGTTTTTGGATTTTTAAGGTCAATTTCTTCGTGCGCCACATTCAAATCTCCACAGTAGATGACAGGCTTTGTACTGTCAAGAGACTTGATATACTCTCTTAAATCGTCTTCCCATTCCTGACGGTACTCAAGCCTTGCAAGCTCTCGTTGAGAATTTGGAGTATATACACAGAGAAGATAAAAATTCTCATATTCAAGGGTGATTGCTCTGCCCTCGTGGTCGTGCTTGTCAATATCAAGTCCGTACCAAACACTTATCGGCTCGTGCTTTGCAAAAATTGCAGTCCCTGAATATCCTTTCTTCTCGGCTGAGTACCAATATTGATAATATCCCTCAGGTTTGAAATCGGCTTGGTCAGGTTGCATTTTTGTTTCCTGAACACAGAAAAAATCTGCATCTTCTTCCTTGAAGAATTCTTCAAAGCCTTTGTTCAGACAAGCACGAAAGCCATTAACATTCCAAGATATAAATTTCATAATTCTGTTTCCTTTTTACTTTTCTTTTACAATACTGATTCTATCAAAAATTCCACCTGCAAGACTGCCTGTTTCTGCCTGGAATTTCACTGTGATTTTGTCCTTATCCCCTATCATTTCTTGTGGAATTTCGTAATATACATCATAGAAATTATTTGGATATGGATTATCAAGTGTAACATCTGCCAGAACTTCACCGTCAACAAAGATTTTGAATCTTCTGCCAACATCACCGCTGAAATATTTAACCTTAAGATAGTTTGTCACGGTGTTATCCACAGCCATATCGTAACTGAACCATCCATCGGACAAGGCATCACGATAAATTAGTCCATTAAAACTACCTGATGTTGAATTCTCAGACTGTAAATTATGTGAAAACTCGTATTGGTCGTTACCGACAGGCAAAGAGTCAATTACAACATATTTATCTTCCTCACTTTCAGGAAGTTCTGTTCTCCAGTCAGCAAGTCTGAAATAAATTCCGTAACGATTTGTATGTTGCTTGTAATGTGGTGAGAAAACAAGCTCCTGATTTGTGCCATTGAGCTTAAATTCAAGGCTATCACCGATTCTTACAAGGTTTTCGTCAATATTGCGAAGCCACTTGTTGACTGTTCCCTTTTCAACAATGAGCGTATCACTCAATGATGTATCCCATAATGGCACAGTAACATCAACACCCGTTGTTCCTGTGTTCATATTATTTGTACCCATATCGGCACTGAGTACCCAAGGACCATATTTGAATGCAACTGCATTTTCGTTGTCAGGTAATGGATGAACAGTAATGCTCATTGGCATTTCGTATTCAACTACATCTCCGTCTCTCCACTCTCTGTTAAGGGTAATAAATCCATTCTTTTCCCTTACAAGCTTTTTCTCACCATTGATTTTAACTGTTGGTTTATCCTTGCACCAGTCAGGTACACGAAGTACGATTTCTGCATCCGCTGAGCCATTTACAGTAAATGTAACCACCGGCAAATCTGCAGTCTGAGTAATAGTAAGTCCTTTTTCTTCCCAATTAACCTTTGAGGATGTGTAACGGTTTACAAAAATGCTGTTTTCGTTATTGAAATAGATGCTGTCACCAAGCTTTGAGAAGCTCTCCATGCCTGAGCCTGTACAACACCAGAAATGGTCGAATGGTGAGCTGTAAACCTTGAAAAATCCCGATGCCATTGGCTGAAAATAGGTCGTCATACCGGTCTCTGGATTCTGTGAAGACAGAATCGCATTGATAAATGTGTTTTCGTAGTAATCGGAATATCTTACATCCCCTGTTGCCTTGAAAAGTGCACGAGTGAGTTTGAGCATATTGTAGGTGTTGCAGGTTTCACAGTTACAGCTTGTTCTTTCTGCATCAAGGACTTTCGGCTCTCCGAAATGCTCCCATTCGCTGTTACCACCTGTGATATATGTATGATTTTCCACAACTATCTGCCAGAAATTCGCAGCAACCTGAAGATAATATTCCTCACCGGTTACTGTGTAACGATTAATTGCACCGACAATTTTCGGAATTGTTGTGTTGGCGTGTTTTCCATTGAGAATGTCCTTGCCATTATATAGTGGCTCAAAAAGTGACATTTCGTCAAAGCTGTGTGCTGCTGACAAGTGATTTTCATTTTTTGTGTGCTTGTAAAGGTTATAAAGACAGTCATTCATTCCACCGTATTCAACATTAAGCACTGTCTGTTGCATTTCAGGTGTCCATTTACTTGTACGGATATAAACCCAGTCACCAAGTTTCGATGCAATCACGAGAGCATCCTTATTTCCTGTTAAAGCGTAAACATCAATAAGACCTGCCAATATTTTATGCATTGAATACCAAGGCACCCAAGTACCTGATGTGTTACCACTTTCAATCTGATCATAATGGCTTTCAGGAATGGCGTGAAGATAACCATTTGGGAGTTGACACCCCCTTAAAACGGAAATCATATAGTTAGTAATTGCCCTTAACTCCTCATCCTTTGAGGTTGCATAGGCTTGTGAAACTGCTGTTAAATAATGTCCGAGAGTGTGTCCCTGAATGGCAGATGTTTCCCATCCACCATATTTTTCTGCATTGATTTTTCTGCCTGAAACATCACCGAAACCTCGCATGAGACGGTCAGGTTCAAGGGATTTCAGATATTCTACTTCCTTTTGGAATGCGTTTTGCTCATATTCATCTAAAAGTGTTACATTGTGCATTGAGAAATCCTCCAACGTCTCATCGAGTGGGTCAAGTTTTACTTTAACCAAATCCTTGTTTCCAAAAAACGGAAAAACCGACAGAATTGACAGAATAATTGCTATCAACTTTTGAAACATAAGCCTCTCCCCTATTTTTCTTGAAAATATTTTACCACATAACTTTTTCTACTGCAATATTAGAAATTTGTGTGTTATAATATATATAATTTGCGTCGCAGACCATAACTCTGCATTTTGTATTCTGAATTCTGAATTTTCACGAGGTTAACCATGACAGTTTTTGAAAGAATTTACGAAGTAGTTAAGAACATTCCCGAAGGCAAGGTTGCAACCTATGGTCAGGTGGCAATGCTTGCAGGAAATCCAAGATGGGCAAGAGTTGTGGGATATGCTCTCCACAATAATCCTCAACCAGGTGTTATTCCCTGCCACAGAGTTGTAAATCGTGAGGGAAAGGTTTCCCCTGCCTTTGCTTTTGGTGGTAAAAATATGCAGATTGAACTCTTAACAAAAGAGGGAATTATTTTTGAAAGTGATGGTACTATTGACCTTTTAAAGTACGGAATGTAACAAGTTTGTTGATTTGTTAATATTTTATTCACAATCATTGACTATTTAATCAAATTATGGTAAAATAAGGTTACAAAATTAAAAGGAGGTGTCAAAATGTTAGCAAATATTTTCGAAATGGTAAAGGGAATCCTTGAAATTGCAGGTGCAGACCCAGAAGCTCAGGGTATCGTTGCTCAGGTATTCGAATTTGTTCTTAGCATCTTCGGTGCATAATTCCAAGATAAACAAGTGAATAGATTAAGCCATCCGTTTCGGGTGGCTTTTTGTTTTTATAAGAGAAACACAAAATAAAGGGAAGATATTGTCATCTTCCCTTTACAACTATTTATTTTCTTTCCATAAGTGCAACCATAACAGCCTTTTGTGCGTGGAGTCTGTTTTCTGCTTCGTCGAAAATTTCGTCAGCATGTGCTTCGAAAATCTCTTCTGTGATTTCTTCGCCACGGTGAGCAGGGAGGCAATGCTGTACCATGCAACCTGGATTTGCTGCCTCCAACAACTTATCATTAATCTGATAAATGCCTTCAAAAACTTTTCTGCGTTCTGCTGCTTCTTCTTCCTGACCCATTGATGCCCAAACGTCTGTAAAGATTACATCTGCACCTGCACAAGCCTCAACAGGGTCACGATAAAGACCAAAGCCACTGTAGTCCTTTGCAAAATCAAGAACTCGCTTATCAGGGTCATAGTTTTCAGGACAAGCAACTGTAACGTCCATACCCATTTTAAGACCACCGACGATAAGTGAGTTTGCCATATTATTACCGTCACCGATATAAGTCATTTTAAGTCCGTCAAGATGACCTCTGTGTTCACGAACAGTCATAAGGTCAGCAAGCACCTGACAAGGATGGCAGAAATCAGTAAGTCCGTTGATTATCGGGATTGAGCCGTATTTTGCAAGGGCTTCAACCTCGCTCTGCTCGAAAGTTCTAATCATAATACCGTCAAGATAGCGTGAAAGAACGCGTGCTGTATCCTGAATTGGCTCACCACGTCCAATTTGAAGGTCACGATTTGAAAGGAAAAGTGCCTGACCACCTAACTGATACATACCTGTTTCAAAAGAAACTCTTGTTCTTGTTGATGATTTCTGAAAAATCATACCAAGAGTCTGTCCTTCAAGAAGGTGATGCTTGATTCCGTTTTTATTTTCATATTTCAACTGGTCAGCGAGATTAAGAAGATTTGTAATCTCCTCAGTTGAAAGTGAGAGCATACTTAAAAGATGTTTCATAAATCTACTTCTCCTATAAAAGTCAAGTGGTTTTTACCAACTTACCGTAATTCTTTGTGATTTTGATAACCAAAATCAGTTATATAATAAGGGCAGTACCCTCAATGTTGTAAATGTATAAGATGTATGATAATTATATTTTCTATTTAAATTATGGTAACCATATTGTTTTCATAAAGTATTGCGGATTCGTCAGTAATACAAACAAAAGGTTTGTCGGATATTAACTGATTGTTAAAACTTTTCTCATAATGAGGAACCACATATTTATCAATTAGCTCTAAAGCATGAAAATTGATTAATCCAGTATCATTTTCATCTAAAAAACAAATATGGTCTATGGTTGGTGATGTGATTACGCTTCCTGCACTTACACCTACATATACAGTTCCTTTCTCAATAGCTCTAATTATCTTGTTATCTAATCCAAATTCTTTGAGTTTTGATAATAAATAATAAGTATTTCCTCCACAAACAAAAATACAATCAACAGACTCAAAATATTCAGAGGTTTCATTCACCGCATCTATGTCGAACCAAATTATATTATTTTTTTTTACTCCTGATTCAATTAACTCGTCGTATGATTTTTTCACATATATCATTTCATCCTCGGTACGAGAAGCAGTAGGAATAAAAAGAACAGAAACATTTTCAATAGGCTTTATAAATTGTGATTTGAATGCAAACTTTATTTTTTTAGTAGATAAGCCATTTGATGTTAACAATATTCTTTTCATATTATATTTTCTCCTCTTTTAATATTTTTTCAAGAATATTTACTCCCCTGTCGATTTCTTCTTTAGTAATAACAAGTGGTGGTAACATACGAAGTTTAGTTTTAGCGGTGAGAATTAAAAGTCCGTTCTCACTACATTTTTTTGCGATTTCACCTGCATTATTTGTTTTCAATTCAATGCCGAGCATCATACCAAGACCTGTGATAGATTTCACTTCTTCAATTTCAGCAAGTTTTGCTCTAATATACTCCCCTTTCTCGGTAACTTCGTTTAAAAAGTCCTCTGTAAGGGTATTAAGAATATACTTAGCACCTGCACAAGCAACAGGGTTTCCACCAAAAGTTGTTCCGTGAGTTCCTGCAGTCAATACATTAGAACATTTTTCTGTACAAAGACAAGCACCCATAGGAAGACCATTACCGATTCCCTTTGCGCTTGTAACAACATCAGGTGAAATTCCTGCATGTTCATATGCAAACATTCGACCTGTTCTGCCCATACCCGTCTGAACTTCATCGATTATGAGAAGAATATCTTTTTCTTTGCAGACTTTTTCGACAATTTTAAGATACTGAAAATCAGTTGGAACAACGCCACCTTCACCCTGAACAACCTCAAGGATAATTGCACAAACCGTCTCGTCTGCCATTTCTAAAAACTGCTCTGTGTTACCTGACTCTACATACTTAAAGCCCTTCACGAATGGGTCAAAGAATTTGTGATAATGTTCCTGTCCCGTTGCAGTAATTGTAGCCATTGTTCTGCCGTGGAAAGAATTTACAAGAGTGATTATATTGTAACGATTTTCGCCATATTTATCAAAACTGTATTTTCTTGCTAACTTGATTGCACACTCGTTAGCCTCTGCACCTGAATTGCAAAGGAAAACACGGTTAAAGCCTGTTTTCTTTGTGAGCATTTCAGCATATTCTGCAACAGTTGAGTTATAGTAAAGGTTTGATGTGTGCTGAACTTTTTTAAGTTGTTCAGTAACAGCATCAATCCAACCCTCATTGTTATAGCCCAATGAGTTTACACCGATACCTGAGCCAAAGTCAATAACCTCGTTGCCCTCGCTGTCAATGAATGTTGCACCATTACCCTTTTCAATGGACACAGGAAAATGTGCATAAGTAGGCATTAAACTGTTGTCAGCATGATTTTTTATTATTTCTAAATTCATATTAATTCACCTATGGAAGAATATTAATGTGAGGATATTTTTTCTGTAACAATGAAAAAACCGCAAGGAATATATTGATATTTCGAGGATTTTTGAAGCGGTTGCAGGGAAAATAGACCACATTAAAGGAACATAGTACCAATACCGCTGTCAGTCAACATTTCTATCAAAATCGAATGTGGTATTCTTCCGTCAATAATATGTGTACGCTTAACACCACGACGGACTGCCTCAACACAACAGTCGATTTTTGGAATCATACCACCCTTAATAATACCCTGACTCTTAAGTTGTGGTACTTCACTGACATTAACATTCTGGATAAGTGTGCTTTCATCATCCTTATCTCTTAAAAGTCCACGGACATCTGTCATCAAAAGGAGTTTTTCTGCTCCCAATGAAGCTGCAATTTTTGCTGCCGCAATATCTGCATTGATATTATAAACTTCCCCGTTTTCTCCGCCACCAACAGTTGAGATTACAGGAATATAATGTTGTTCGATAATTCCCTCAACAAGAGTTGTATCAACATCAACAATGTCGCCGACAAACCCGATATCTTTTTCTACTTTCTTTGCCTTAATCATACCATCATCAAGACCACAGATACCGATTGCATGACCACCGTGAAGATGAAGATGATGCACAAGTCTTTTATTGACTTTACCTGCAAGAACCATCTGCACAATATCAATAGTTTCTTCGTCAGTATAACGGAGACCGTCAACAAATTTTGACTCCTTGCCTATTTTATCAAGCATTTCACTGATTTCAGGTCCACCACCGTGAACAAGAACAACATTAATGCCAACTGAACGAAGAAGCACAATGTCAGTCATAACTGCATCCTGCAATTCGTCATTTATCATGGCATTTCCACCATATTTAATAACAACTGTTTTATTGTGATAATGCTGAATGTATGGAAGCGCCTGAACAAGCACCTCACTACGGTCAGCATGAGTAAGTTTTGAAATATCCATAATATCCTCCGGATAAATGCAAAATGCAAAATGTATGTGCTATTAGAAATTAGGTACGATAATCACCGTTGATTTTTACATATTCATATGTAAGGTCACAACCATATGCTGTTGCGCTATATTCACCATCGTTGAGTTCAACGATAATATAAACTTCGTCTTCAATAAGAACTTTTTTTGCGATTTCTTCAGAAAACTCGATTCCTGCGCCATCTTTACAAACTGGGATTTCGCCACCCTTTGACTTGAATGAAACATCAACCTTATTTACATCAATATCTACACCTGCATAACCAAGTGCACAGAGAATTCTTCCCCAGTTTGCATCTGCGCCAAACATTGCAGCCTTAACGAGCGATGAACAGATAACACTCTTTGCGCAAACCTTTGCGATTTCCTTACTCTTTGCACCACTAACCTGACATTCAACAAGCTTTGTTGCACCCTCACCGTCTTTTGCCATAAGTTTAACTAATTTTTCACAGATAGCATTAAGTGCAGCAACGAATATGAAATAATCTTCATTCTCTGTTTCAATTCTCTTGTTTTCGCAAAGACCTGATGCTAAAACTGCAACCGTATCGTTTGTTGATGTATCACCGTCAACTGAAAGCATATTGAAACTGTCTTTTACGACTTCCAGAAGTGCCTTTTTAAGCATTTCACTTGAGATATTTGCATCAGTTGTGATAAATCCAAGCATCGTAGCCATATTAGGATGAATCATACCACTACCTTTTGAGATAGCACCGATTTTACATTCCTTACCACCTAAGTCAAATGAAACTGCAAACTCTTTCTTTACTGTATCGGTTGTCATAATAGCCTGAGCAGCATTGTCAGAGCCATCTTCGCTTAATTCGGCAACAAGCTGAGCCATTCCGTTTTCGATTGGCTCAATATCAATTGGCTGACCAATAACACCGGTAGAAGCAACAACAAAATCAGTTGATTTAAGATTTGTTGCTTTTGCCACGATGTCGCACATCATTTCTGCTTTTTCTACACCATCAGCATTGCAAGTGTTTGCAATACCACTATTACAGATTACACCATAAGCTTTTCCGTCTGAAATATTATTGCGAGTAACTGTGATAGGTGCACCATAAACGAGATTCTGTGTGTAAACAGCAGCTGCGTCACATTCCTTTTCACAAAGAATAAGTGCCAAATCCTTTTTTGTTTTATTTTTTCTGATTCCACAGTGAATACCACTTGCCTTGAAACCTTTTGGAGCAGTAACACCACCATTTATAAATTGCATATTGTTCACCAAATCTTATATGTTTAATTGATATTTTGGGTCAATTCCCATTTTTACATTCAAGCATTGTACGGCAGCACCACTGGCACCTTTTCCGAGATTATCGTATCTTGCAATAAGTAAAATTCGGTCGTCATTACCACAAACTGTAATTTCCATACCATCATTTTCGCTCATTTTATTACCTGAGATAAATCCGTTTTCGTCAATGCTTTCTTTATATTTTACAATATCAGAATTGTATTTTTCTTTGTAAAGTGCCTTAATATCTTCGGCTGTTTTGCCATTCTTCAAAGCTACTTTGAAAAGTGGTACTGTCATAACCATACCGCTGAAATAATCGCAGATATATGGTGAGAAAATCGGCTCGTTATTAAGACCTGAAATCACTTTCATTTCTTTTAAGTGCTTATGTTGTTGAGTAAGAGCATATTCTCTTGGAGCATCTATAAGAGTGTCACGATTTTCGTCTTCATACTGTGCAATACCATTCTTACCTGCACCGCTGTAGCCTGAAATTGCATGACAAGCAAGGTAAATATCCTTGTCCACAAATCCTGCATCAACCAAAGGTTTAACAAGTGCGATAAATCCACTTGCATAGCAACCTGGCACTGCGATTCTCTTTGAATTCTTGAGTTTTTTCTCAAATTCCTCTGATAATTCAGGGAAACCATAAGCCCAACCATCATCAGTTCTGTGAGCAGTTGATGTGTCAATTACTATTGTGTTTTCATTCTCGATAAGACTTACTGCTTCAACTGCTGCTGCATCAGGTAAACAAAGAAATGCAATATCAGCAGAATTGAGAGCCTTTTTACGAGCCTCTGTATCTTTTCTTAAATCTTCAGGAAGAGTAATGAGTTCAATATCTTCCCTTTTTGCAAGACGGTCAAAAATTTTAAGTCCGGTTGTCCCCTGACTACCGTCGATGAATATTTTGGTCATAATTTATATTATTCCTTATAATCAATTATTTCGGGTCGTCGAGGACGCCGACCCCTACGCAAATTAATAATCGCGTCGCAGACCCGACATTTTACGCTTTGAATTTTGCGCTTTGCACTTATTTATTGAGTTCTTTTACTCTTTTCACTTGTGCCAACACATTCTGTGGAGCAGGTCCACCAAGTGATGTACGGTCATTTACACATTTATCAAGGTTTATTGCCTCATACACACCTTCGTCGAAAATGTCGCAGACTGCCTTATACTCTTCAAGTGGTAATGTTTCAAGAGTAAGTCCCTTGTTAATGCAAAGTGCAACTAATTCACCAGTTGCTTTGTAAGCATCACGGAAAGGAAGTCCCTTTCCTACAAGGTAATCAGCACAGTCAGTTGCATTGATAAATCCACCTGCTGCTGCTTTTCTCATATTTTCAGGAAGGGCTGTCATTGTGTCGAGCATTGGGATAAATGCAGTTAAGCACATTTTAACTGTATCAAAAGCATCAAAAATTGCTTCCTTATCTTCCTGCATATCCTTGTTATATGCAAGTGGGAGACCTTTCATCATTGTGAGAAGTGTTGTCAAGTCACCGAATACACGGCCTGACTTGCCACGGATTAATTCTGTAATATCAGGGTTTTTCTTCTGTGGCATAATTGATGAACCGGTTGAGAAAGCGTCGTCAAGTTCAACAAACTTGAATTCCCATGAACACCACAATACAATTTCCTCTGAAAAACGAGAAAGGTGTACCATAATAATTGAGATTACGGATGCTAATTCCATACAGAAATCACGGTCGGAAACTGAGTCGAGAGAATTCTGCATAGCACCGTTGAATCCGAGTGATTTTGCTGTCATTTCACGGTCTGTGTTGTATGTAGTACCTGCCAATGCACAAGCGCCGAGAGGTGAATAATTCATTCTGTCAGTTGCCTGCTGAAGTCTCTCCTTATCACGGAGAAGCATTTCAGCATAAGCCATTAAGTGATGACCGAATGTAATTGGCTGCGCTCTCTGGAGATGTGTATAACCAGGCATTACAGCACTTGCATATTGCTCCGCTTTTTTGCAAAGAACATCAACGAGTTCTGTTAACTGATTGTAAAGTGCATCACATTCGTGACGGAGATAAAGACGGATGTCAACTGCAACCTGGTCATTACGACTTCTCGCTGTATGTAATCTCTTACCTGCTGCACCGATACGAGCAGTTAATTCACCCTCAACAAAAGTATGGATATCTTCAGCATTAGGGTCGATTTCTAATTCTCCACTCTCAATTTCAGCCTTGATAGCTTTAAGTCCATCTGTAATCTGAGCCAAATCCTCTGCAGAGATAATACCCTGTGCACAGAGCATTGCTGCATGAGCAAGACTACCGTCGATATCTTCCTTGTACATACGGCTGTCAATCTTTATTGAAGAGTTAAAATCGTTTGTTTTAGGGTCGATTTCTTTTGAAAATCTGCCTTTCCAGAGTTGCATAATTATTCTCCTAAAATCAATATTGCCTCCCTCTGACGAGGGAGGTGGCATTTTCGTAAGAAAATGACGGGGGGAGAGATACACAATCCCTCCGTCATTATTATCATTTAATTATTTATTTTCTTCTCTTTGTTTATCCAACAAAGCTTTTACTTTTATAGACAATCCAAAGAGGTTGATAAAGCCTGCTGCATCCTTCTGGTTATAAGCACCACCATCATCACCGAATGATGCAACGTTTTCATCATAGAGTGTGTATGGAGATGTGATACCTGCATTGATGATGTTACCTTTGTAGAGTTTGAGTTTAACATCACCTGTAACTGTCTTCTGTGTTTCGTCAACGAAAGCTGAAAGAGCTTCACGAAGAGGTGTGAACCAGAGACCGTTGTAAACAACTTCACCGAATTTCTGTGCTACAAGCTTCTTGTAGTGCTGTGTATCACGGTCAAGACAAATCATTTCAAGAAGTTCGTGTGCTTTGTAAAGGATTGCACCACCTGGAGTTTCATAAACACCACGAGATTTCATACCAACAAGACGATTTTCAACGATATCAAGAAGACCTATGCCATTTGCACCACCAACTTCGTTGAGCTTTTCAACGATTGAAAGAGGACTCATTTCTACACCATCAATAGCTGTTGGAACACCTTGTTCAAAATGAATTGTGATGTATGTTGGAGCATCAGGAGCATTTTCTGGAGAAACGCTCATTTCAAGGAAACCAGGCTTATTGTACAATGGTTCATTTGCTGGGTCCTCAAGGTCAAGACCTTCATGAGATAAGTGCCATACGTTCTTATCCTTTGAGTAGTTTGTTTCACGGTTAATTTTAAGTGGGATATTGTGAGCTTCTGCATATTCGATTTCTTCTTCACGAGAAACGATATCCCATTCACGCCAAGGAGCGATAATTGCCATTTCAGGAGCAAACGCCTTTAATGTAAGTTCGAAACGAACCTGGTCATTACCTTTACCTGTACAACCGTGACAAATTGCATCTGCACCTTCTTTGATTGCGATTTCAGCAAGTCCCTTTGCGATACAAGGACGAGCATGGGATGTACCGAGGAGATACTGTTCATACTCAGCACCTGCTTTAAGGCAAGGCCAGATGTAATCTTTAACATATTCTTCTTTGAGGTCAAGAACATAAAGCTTTGAGGCACCCGTTGCGATTGCTTTCTCTTCAAGTCCGTCAAGCTCAGTCCCCTGACCAACGTCACCTGAAACAGCGATAACCTCACAGTTGTTATAATTTTCTTTTAACCAAGGGATGATGATTGATGTATCAAGACCCCCTGAATAAGCTAAAACTACCTTTTTGATATCTTTCTTTTCCATTGTAAATTCCTCCGAAAAAACGAGTTATAATTTGTGCAAATTGCAGTATGGGATATATTATACACACTTTTTTTATGAAATCAAGTGTTTTTCCAGATTTTTTCATTATTTTTTGTATTTTTATGCATTATTTCAATAAATAAGTGAATATATATGCAGTATTTATGCATTTTTATTACATATTTTGCATATTTTATACATTTATACACAATTTAATGCATAAAAGCACAAAAGAACGGCTGAGATTTTATCCCAACCGTTCTGATTTTTGTTTATTTTACTGAATTTACTGCAACAATTTCACCTGCTACATCTTTATTAACAACGAATGTGATTGTATCACCAACATTAAGAATTACAATCTTTTCTGCGTCCTTCACAGCAACCCTATAATATGTTGCGTTATCCTGGAGTTTAATATAGAAATAAGTTTCGCCACCTGTAATGACACTTCTGATTTCTGCAACTGTACCTGTTACTTCAACAGTTTCATCCTTTGGTTCATCAGGTGTTTCCTCATTGCCCATTGAATCAACATCAACGTCCACATTGACACCGCTCTTTTCCAGTTCGGATGCGTAGTTTTCCATACATTCAGTAAGAGTACCACCGACGCCAACAATTGTTGACTGTTCAACATTAACCATTGCGTACATCTTAACAAATTCACTTGCATCCTTAAGTGCCATGAAATATGTTGGTTCACCACTCACATTGAGGAGAAGTGGGAATGTGGCAACATAACGCAAGTCTGCAACTCGACCCTGTGCTGATGCTCTGGCAGTTTCCTCAAGAGCACCTGCTTGTTGATAATAAACAGCCTCTTTTGTTCTCTGGTTAATAAGAACGAAACCGATAATTGACTGGTCAGAGCTTATTGATGTAACACCTGTGTACATATAAACGTCATCATTAAGAGCAAGGTAGTTATAGCCCTGGCTTGTTACACGAACATTTTCCTGACCGATAATTGAGTTCCAGAAACCTTTATTATATTTACCGTAATAATTATACTGTTGATTCACAATTGTTGAAGAATAGATTCTGTCAATCCACTGGAATTCTTTATCATTTGCAAACTTGTCCGTAGGAAGTTTTGTTGTACCGTCAAGACTTGTTGAAATGAGTGTGGTGTTACCATTGATTGAGTCAACAATAACTGCACCAATTACGTCTGTACCACCAAAAAGTCCGATTGTTTTATCGAGAACAGGAACAATCCAGAACGGTCTGCCTGATTCATCAATTTCAAATGCTGGGTCACCAAGCATAAGTGTTGGATACTTAAAGCGGACATGACGAATAAGATATTCATTAAAATGCTCAGCAGGTGAATATTTCATTCCCTCTTCAAGCCTTACAGGTTCAGCCTTACGAGTTGTCATATCAACAATAATATATGCAGGAATACCTTCTTTTGTATTCTTAAGCCATTTGAAAACGTCACCATACTCAAGTGACTGAACACGAACAGGAGTTCCTTTATAGTTAATCTGAGTTGAATAATATGAATTCACAACAAACTGTGAAACATAGTCTGAAAGGTCACCAAGTGCACGGTTTGCAAGCATGTCCGATGCATCCTTATCAAGACGAGGTACTGATGAGAAGTCAATTTCTGCAACTTCTTCAGCAAAATTCCCCTCTTTAACCTCAATAAGTTTAGCATAGTCCTTTGCACGGAAGACTTCTGCACCAACAAGAGAACCAATTGCAACTACTGCAACCAAAACAAGAATAAGTATAATAGGGATTTTAACTTTATTCTTTGCGTACTCCATATACTCAGGACGGAAATATGCCTTTGAAAACACACCGAATGCTGCAATGTATGACATAATTACCACGCCAAGATAAATATAAAGTTCCATTGCTTTAAAATTAAGAGCAGGGAGCATTAAATAATAAGCTACTCCTGCAACTACCAAAGATACCAAAAGGCTTGCAAGCACCTTTTTCCATGTGCTGCCTTTTGGAGTTTCCGGCATAACCGTCTTATTTCCGAAATCAACATTAATTGGGTCCATAAATTTTACCTCGTTTCCATTTTATGTTAATAGTATAGCATATATTGTATATAAAATACAATAAGAAAAGCAAAATGCAAAGTGCAAAACGCAAAGTTAAGGGTCTGGGACGCTGATTATAAAAAGAGGTGAACAAGATACATCTCATTCACCCGCAAATTATTTTATAATCTTTTTGCAATATTCATTCGCCACACATTTTTCACAATATGCTTTTCGAGAAGTACAGACTGCTCTACCGTGCAGCACACAACGGTGACAAAAGTCGTTACTCTCTTCAGGTGGAAGTATTTTCTTTAATTCCATCTCGACCTTTTTAGGGTCTTTTGTATCGACTAACCCCATTCTGTTGGTAAGCCTTATTAAATGTGTATCTGCCACAACAGCAGGTTTTTTATAAACATCACCAACAATTAGATTCGCAGTTTTTCTGCCAACACCCTGCAAAGAAGTCAAATCTTCAATATTATCGGGAACGACACCATTAAATCTATCCCTTACTCCCCTTGCCATCTCGATTATATCACGAGCTTTTCCATGGTAAAAACCACAGGAGTGAATTATATCTTCAATATCTTTAACATCAGCATTCACATAATCATCCAATGTTCTGTACTTACTGAAAAGTGCAGGTGTTACAAGATTAACTCTCGCATCCGTACACTGTGCAGAAAGCCTTGTTGCAACCAACAATTCGAACGGGTTATCTGCTGTCAAGGAACAAATTGCCTCGGGGTATTCTTTTTTCAGTGCTTCTACTAAAAGGACAGCACGTTGCTTTTTAGTCATAGCTTACTCCGGAAAATTCATATTCTTTGGCAAACCAAGAAGATAGTCGGCAGAAACGTTGAAATATTTACAAAGAGCCTTTATATCTTTCAAAGATGGTTCAGTAGTACCCGTTTCCATAAAAGATACCTTTCGCTGTGTAACACCCAATGCATTTGCCAAATCCTTCTGAGTTATCGTTGGGATTTTTGAGCATCTTAAATACTTTAATCTTTCACTAAATTCCATTAATATACATCCTTCAAACACGCCATATCACAACATGGCCTAAAATTGTGGTAATATATTAGCATAAAAATATTTTTAATGAAAGACGTAGAATAAAAATAACTATACAAACTTTTCACGAAAATTTTGTATAGTTTTACAAAGGTTTTCGACAATTTGTCTATAGTTAATATTTGTCTGCTGGTTTTTGTTGTATTTTCATTTAAATAAGTATATAATTACTATAACCAAATTTTGTAAGGAATGATAATTATGTATAAAGAAATCAATATCAGAGAACTTAAAGATAATTTTGTTAAAATGATTAGCAATGACTGGGCATTACTCTCGGCAGGTAAAAAAGAGGACTTCAACACTATGACCGTCAGCTGGGGTGGTATCGGTGAACTCTGGGGTAAAGATGTATGCTTTGTTTTTGTAAGGCCACAGAGATATACCTTTGAATTCATGGAAAAGAATGATTATTTCTCACTTTCATTCTTCGGTGGTGAATTCAAAAAAGAACTTGGCATCTGTGGAAGCAAATCCGGTCGTGATATTGATAAAATGGAATCAACAGGCTTTACACCAGTTGATTTTGAAAATGCAGTTGGATATGAACAGGCAAAGTTTAACATTGTTCTTAAAAAACTTGCATATCAGGATATGAAGCCTGACGGATTCATTGATGAAAGCATTATGTCAAACTATGCAAACAACGATTTTCACAGAGTTTATGTGGGAGAGATTGTTAAAGTTATTATGAAATAATTGCCGAATACAAAATTATATAAAAAATCCCAAGGAAACAATCCTTGGGATTTTTCTTATTCACCTACAAATTCTGCAATCTGGTGTTTTTCTTTTGCACCAACAAATCGTTTTACTTCCTGTCCGTTTTCGAATAATAGGACTGTTGGGATACTCATTACACCGAATGTGATTGCCAATTCTGTTGCTTCGTCAACATTGAGTTTGCAGACCTTCACTTTGTCAGTTTCCTCTGCAAAAGACTCAATCTCAGGTGCCATCATCATGCATGGACCACACCAGTCAGCATACATATCAAGAAGCACAGGTTTTTCTGATTTTAAAACTTCTTCTGCAAAATTATTAACATCAACTTTAATTACTGCCATTATCTCACCTTCCAATATAATGCTCTTGCTTTATCAACATCTGTTTTATCAACTCCACACTTATCTGTGTTTCGTGCAAGAGTTGCTCCACAGAGTTCGATATTAAGTACTGTAAACGCTTGTAACAACTGATGCTTGATTACCTCGTAACCGATTTCACCATCACTACCACTTGTAACTATGAGCGCAGCCTTGCGATGTTTTTCAATAGGATTTTTCATATTACGACGGAAACGAGCCTCATAATAACGCTGAAAGCGGTCAATCAACGCCTTGAATGGAGCAGGTACACCCATAAAATAAATTGGTGTAGCAAAAATGATTATATCGGTTGTTTCAAACTTTTTAAAAAAGTCCTCCAAGTCCTTTTTTGAACATCCATTACCTGTTTTACAATAACCACAGGCGTTGCAAGGCACAGGATTAAGGTCATATAGGTTTATGATTTCGATATTTGTACCTTTGGGAAATTCTCTTAAAAGGCTACCTAAAAGTTTGGCTGTATATCCCGACTTTCTAGGAGAAGCCATAATAGCCATAACAGAAAGACCATTTCCGTTATTTTCAGTGTTATCATACTCCAAAAACATTATATTATTCCTCTACTTCAATGTTTATTGTTTCTTTGTTTTCCTTCTTTTTCAAATTAGCATGACGTTTGATTTTCTTTGTTGTTGTCTTTTCAAACTCGGTTTCGCTAATTTCAATATTTCTGATTTTCTTATACTTAGGAAGCTTTTTATTAACATCCTTAACTGCTTCTTCAACAGATTTCTGAACATCTTCCTTAGTGATATCCTGACGTTTGAGATTGTTCTTAATCTGCTCATAGTTAGGATAAATCTGTACGCTTACCAAGGTTTCGTCGTCAACATCATCTGCGTAAACAATACTTTCTTCGATTACAGGGTTAGTATTCAAATACAATTCAACTTCTTCAGGGAAGATGTTTTTGCCATTCTTTGTAACAATAACATTCTTACAACGACCTGTAATCTTATAGCAGTTATGACGGTCACAAGTTCCGAGGTCACCTGTTCTGAACCATCCGTCAGGAGTAATTACTTCATCAGTAGCTTCCTGGTTTTTATAATATCCATTCATAACCATAGGTCCACGAACCCAGATTTCGCCAACACCTAAATCATCAGGATTGTAGATTGTAACTTCAGCACCTGGCATTGGTGTACCTATTGAGTCGGGAAGCATAAGGCGGTCATTATTACAAGCAACAAGTGGTGCACACTCAGTAAGACCATAGCCGATATAAAGGTCAATACCCATATGCATAAAATCTTCAGCAACACGTGGGTCAATAGCCGCAGCACCTGTTACAATAAGACGAAGTCTGCCCCCAAAGGTTTCAATAATCTCAGAGAAAATCTTTCTGTCAAGGTCTTTGATACCCATAGATTTACTGAACTTTGATGCATATTTACCTATTTTGAAAATAAGCTTACCTGCTGTTTTTTCTTCCATCTTCTTCATAATCTTTGCATGAACTTTTTCAATAAGAAGTGGAACAGTAATAAAGCAAGTTGGTTTTACCTCTTTAAAATCTCTTGTTATATATCGAAGTCCCTGGTTAAACGAAATACAAGCACCGCAATAAATAATATAAAGGAAACCAACTGTACATTCGTAAGTATGGTGGATAGGAAGCACGGACAAAAGCTGGTCCTCTTCTGTGACCTTAATGCAACCTGCAGCACCCATTACAACGGAGCAGATATTCTTCTGACTAAGACAAACGCCCTTTGAAACACCTGTTGTGCCTGATGTGAAAAGAATTGCTGTTGTAGCCTCAGGGTCAACGGTAATACTATCAAGGTGTTTTGTCCCGCTTCTATAAAGTTGTGTGCCAACATCAAGGTAATTTTCATACAACTCGACACCGTCAATATCAACTTCGTCAAAGCAGATAAAACGGAATCCCTCAGGCAATTCGTCTTTTCGTGCAAATACAGCTTTAATATATTTCTTGTCACCAAAAAGGACTGTTGAATCAGAATCTTTGATAACATCCATCATATTGTCTGTTGTCAGCTCTTTATCAATTGGCACGATAACATTATCACTACATGTAACTGCAAGATATGTTACAGACCACTTGTATGAGTTTGCACCAACAACTGAAATATGTGTTCTTGAATAACCATCTTCTACCAAGCTATTTGCAAGATAATATATTGAATGACGGAAATTACTATAAGTAACCTCATAGTAAATACCATCTTTATTTCTTAACTTGTATGCAGGACGTTCAGAGAAAAGTTTTTCACTTTGATTCACCAAGTCCTTAAAATCCCTTATATGTCGAACTTCATAGAAAGGATTATTAACTGGGAATTTGCTTTTTACATTCATACTTACACCTCTTACCAGCATAAAAGACTATTAAACTAATGTATTATATCACAAAGTAATTATCATGAAAACACTTTTTTGGAATTTTTAACAATTACGAAATATTTTCAATTTCGTTTTTCACTTTCTGTATTACATTTTTATATTCATCATAAGTCATATATGAATTAATCAGTTTCAATAATGCCGACGCACTTATTCTTTCAGGTAAATCCAACTCTTTTGCCAACAACTTACGCATAAAACTACTGTTTTTCTCACCACTGATTCCATCCTCAAAAAAATCGGTGTGAGTTATCTCTCGAGCAGTTGTACTTTTATTCTCATCACAAAACACGCCTGCTTTATCAAATGCTTCAATTATTATTTCTTTTTTTATACCTTCAACACCCAATTTACCCTCTTTGGATGCCTCCGTTTTTCTTTTTTCTTTGCCGTAAACATCGGGTATGAACACATTTTTTATGTTTTCACACCTTGTTATATTCTGAATAAAGGAACGAATTTTAAAACCCGCAGAATCGGAATCAGTTAATACTATTATTCCCCTTTTTTCTGCCAGAAAACGAATTAGCTTTTGTTTTTCTTTATCCTTGAATATGCCAAAACCATCAGTTTCAATAATAACAGTATCAACTATTCCTGACAACTTTATTTTATCGTATTTTCCCTCAACCACTATTGCTTCTTTAATTTTAATCATAAAATCACCTTGCAAGAATAAGAGAAATCTTAACAATAAGTCTTTCTAAAACCATTTCAGGATTTTGTGCTGTGCTTTTAAGAGCAGTATCACTTTCCGAGAAGCAGTCAAAACATTCCCTGATTTGTTCAACTGAAAGTTTTTTTGCAAACTTATCAGCATTTCTTAAACGAAATTCCTTGTTTTTATAATTAAAAACTTTTGCAGGATACATACTGTTTTCTCCACCTGAAACTGCAGTTTTCACCCTATAAATATCAATAAATGCTGTAAGGATTACACCCAGGATATCAAGAGCCTCCGTCTTCTGCAACATAAGAATATGTAACAATTCCAAAGCCCCTTGCGCATTTCCATTAAGAATAAGCTTTGATAAATCAAATATTTTTGCTTCAAGTGAACGAACAGCAACGCTGTCAATACATTCTTTTGTAATCTCATTACCCTGCCCTGCAAAATTCACAGCTTTCTGAATTTCATTGAATAAAACATTAAGACTGTCACCTGACACCTCAACAAGATATGATGCAGTATTTTCATTCATCATACAGCCCTGTTTTGATGCATAAGCACACAGAAGCTTCAAAAGATTTCTTCCCTCAGGTTTCTCAAAAATAACTGCAGTTGCACATCTTGTGAAATTGGAAACAACCCAGTCCCATTTAGAAGCCTTAGGCTGAACTTCTATTCCATCCATCCAGAAAATTGTAATTGATGTATCGGGTTGATTTTCCAAAAAAGCAATGAGTTTATTTTTATCGTCACTTGCAAGAGAATCCAAAGGGAAATCACGAGCAACAACAACGCAGTATTCACTCATAAAAGGCATGGACTGAGCACCCTCAAGCACCTCGTCGAGAGTGTTTTCCTTACCGTCATACTTGCGAAGGCTGAATGTTTCACTACCTTCCGTTACAAATGTTTTACAGATTTTTTCAGCATAAAACTGCTTTAAGTAATCTTCACTACCGTAAAACAAATAACAGTTTGACATATTCTTTTCTTTTATCTGTTTTTTTAGGTCAGATTCATAAATCAATGCCATAACTTTCACCCATTACTCAACATAAATAGTCACATGTCTATTCTCTTCAGATACATACAATTCTGGTGTTACATCCGGATTTTTCTGCTTAATTGTTTCAGCACATTCCGAAGCACTTTCACCATAGATAATTATTATATCATACTCTTTTATTTTTTTAAAGTCATTTTCTTCCTCACTGTTAATAAACAATAATTTCTTGTTTTTACTTGTAATTTCAATAGCCTTTTCCGATTCATGTAAAATTATTTTTATACTTTTACCCATACTTATTTCCTTTACATTCTCCATTGAATGAGACTGGAAAACCTTGGGTAATTCGTTGCAGAAATATATTTTAGTTACATCAAAATAGTCATACAGAGCCAACAACTGGGAAATCGTTTCATTTTTGTTTTCCGTTACAATAATCCCATCTAATTTCTTCTCATTATGAGAATATGAAAGCTCTTTTACATCACGGAGATATTTCTTATTAAATGTACCTACCAGAAAACTTGTATCCCTTGATTTAACCACAATTACAGGTTTACTATCGGTAAAAAGAATTTCCACACTGGGGTTATTATAGTCATAACTTGTTGTATAACAGGTTAGCAGGACAAATGCTACCGAAAGTGCCACTGCAACTTGTTTCACAATATTTTTATTAAACTTCTTTGCAACAATAGTTACCAATACCGCTACCAAAGCAACGGCAAGGAAGTATTCGAAATATTTATGTGATACCGAAATTGTTGACCAATCAGCCATACCGATTTTCCTTGCCATTATTACAAGGAAGTCGGATATCATACCAACCACCATGAAAACTGGTTGGGAAAAGGAAATAAATCCAATCAGATGAAGTAACACACCAGCTACAGTAAGTACCATCAGCAACAAAGCTAAGTCCACCATTATAAGATTTGCGACAACTGAACCGATGGACAACATTCTTAATTTAATGATGAAAACAGGCAATGTGCAAATAGTAGTCGATAAACTAATCGAAACAGAATTGATAACAAAACTTACAACACCATTGACCAGAATATGCTTTTTGTTACAAAAACCTACAATGCACTGTTTAAAGGGTTGCGAAAGCACTAGAATTCCTACTGTTGAAAGTATCGTTAACCAAAGAGAAACAGACATAACCGCAAATGGGTTTGCAAGTAATATAAGCGTTACAGCCAAACCGATGGAATTGATACTATCGGCATCTCTGTCAAAGAGTTTGCTGACAACCACCAAACCCACAAGCAGACTTGCACGGATTACGGACACACCAAAGCCTGTTATCGCAGAATAAGTTAAAAGCGTAAACAGGCTGACTGCCACTAATATCTTTTTATTCTTTATAACTCTTTCAAGAACTCTAAAAACCCCCAGAGACCACATCGTGACATGAAGTCCTGAGATAACAAGAAGATGAGATGTCCCCGAACAATTGAAATAATCAACTATTTCATCTTCTAATCGAGACCTTTCACCAATAGTCATAGCCTTTGCAATATTTCCAGCCTCGTTTGGTAGATATTCCTCAACAACGGACGAAAAATAGGTTTTGATTTTCCCTATATTTTCATAATACCAATCTTTCCCGTTAAGCTTTTTAAAAGATGAATCATCTCTTTCAAAAATTGTGAAATATATCCTTGATGACAAAGAATATTCAAAAAAGTCTTCATTTAAACTATCGTCTGAAAACTCAGCTTTAAATTTCACTCTGTCACCCTCAGAAAGAAACTTATCTTCCCTTGTCACATATCTTATTTTGTAGTTTTCGTCATCACATTTGATTACATATGTAAAAGCATAGTCCGACATTGTCGGTGTCTGACAGATTATACCTGTTATCTCTTTTCCCTTTTCCATTTGTTTTTTTGCATTATAGTAACCATATTGAGCCACCAAGAATGAAAGTGAATAAAGTGCAACTGCCACAACACTAAAAATAACAATTTTATTTTTTCTCAGTTTCTTAAAAAGTATGGAAAAACACAAAATGACTATTGCTCCGACAATCAGAGCAACAGCCATTTTAAAAGATAATTTTATTATAAAGAGTGATGCTATAAGCATTGAAAAGCCAACTACTGCAAATGGTCTTTTCAACTTAAACACCCCTTACACCAGTTTTTCTGAAAGATTATCTCCACTTAAAATATGAAAATGAATGTGTTTAACAGTCTGTCCTGCTTTTTCACCACAGTTATTGATAATTCTGTAACTGTCAACACCTGCAAGACGAGCTATTTCAGGAATCTTTGAAAAAAGGTAACCGATTGTTTCACAATTATCTGCATTTACATCATTCGCACTACTTGCAATATGGTCTTTTGGAATTACAAGCACATGAACATCAGCCTGTGGAGCAACATCGTGGAATGCAAAGATTTTATCATCTTCATAAACCTTGTTTGATGGGATTTCGCCATTAGCTATTTTACAAAAAAGACAATCCATAATATACTCTCCTTATTTAAGCATTGAAGCAATAATTTCTTTTGCTGACATTAAAGCATCGTCAATTTTTGCGATTTCCTTACCACCAGCCATAGCCATATCAGGTTTACCGCCGCCTGAGCCACCTGCAACCTTAGCAACTTCACAAACAATATTACCCGCATGAGCACCTTTAGTGATTGCCTCTTTACCACAAGCACAAGCAAACGAACAAGTTCCTTTTTCTGCATTTGAACCTGCAATTACTGCAACCGTATTTGGTGCAGAATCTTTTGCAGTTTCAGCCATGGAACGAAGTCCGTTAGCATCAAGTTCACCTGCGTAGTATACAACAAGCTGAACACCATTTACATCAACTGCACCTGCCATAATACCTGCAGTTTTGAATGAGTTGATTTCTGCTTTAAGACTTGCAATTTCCTTATCCTTTGCTTTAAGCTCATTTGCGATTGCAACTGCCTTCTGTGGAAGTGCAGATACATTACCAACCTTGAAGCTTTCTGCTGTTGCAAAAAGAAGTTCATTCTTTTCATCAATATATTTAAGAACATTTTTACCTGTTACAGCCTGAATTCTGCGAACACCTGCTGCAACTGAAGATTCATTAACAATCTTAAAAAGACCGATTTTGCCAGTATTATCAACGTGAGTACCGCCACAGAGCTCTGTTGAGAAGTCCCCTGCCTTTACAACACGGACAACATCACCGTATTTTTCACCGAAAAGTGCCATAGCACCCATTGCTTTTGCCTCATCAATAGGCATTTCGCGAATTACCATTTCTGTTGCATTAAGGATTTCTTCATTTACAAGGTTTTCAACAGCTTTGAGTTCTTCACCTGTCATACCTGTAAAGTGAGTAAAGTCAAAACGAACTTCCTTAGCATCTACCAACTGACCTGCCTGCTCAACATGAGTACCAAGCACTGTACGGAGAGCTGCCTGAAGAAGATGAGCTGCAGTATGGTTGCGCATTGTAGCTTTTCTATTCTCTTCATCATAAGAAGAAACAGCTACGTCACCAACTTTAATAGCATCACCTGTAAGTGTACCGTGGTGAAGAACAACCCCATCAGCATCCTTTGTTGTGTTAGAAACTTCGAATGTGCTCTCACCGATTGTGATTACACCCTTATCTCCTGCTTGTCCACCGCTTTCAGCGTAGAAAGATGTTTTATTGAGAACGAGAATTGCATCCCCTGCTTCAACGAAATCTTTTCTTTCACCGCTTGCTACAAGTGCTACAACAGTTGCTTCTGTGTCATTCTCTTCGTATCCGGTAAATTCTGTTTTTGCGATATCCTTAAATGAAACACCGGTATTTCTCCAATCAGTTTCAGCACCGTCACGCTTAACAGACTTTGCTTTCATTCTAGCTTCTTCAACAAGAACTCTGAACTTATCTTCGTCAACAGTCATATTGTTTTCTGCAACGATTTCTTTTGTCAAATCGATTGGGAAACCGAATGTATCCTGAAGCTTGAAGGCATCTTCACCTGAAAGAACACCGTCTTTTGAGTTTGCCATCATTTCATTAAGAAGTCCTAAGCCACTATCAATTGTCTTATAGAAGCTTTCTTCTTCCATTGCGATAACTTTCTTAATGTAATCCTGTTTTTCAACCAGATTTGGATATGCATTTGCATTTTCTTTGATTACTGTCTCACAAACTTCACTGAGGAATGGTCTGTCAATGCCGATAAGTCTGCCGTGACGAGCAGCACGACGAAGAAGACGGCGAAGAACATATCCACGACCTGAGTTGGATGGAAGAACACCATCAGAAACCATAAATGTTGTACTACGGATATGGTCAGTAATAACACGGAGTGAAATATCTTTTTTAGCATCCTTATGATATTCAATACCTGAGATATCGATAATATGCTTCATAATATTCTGAACTGTGTCAACCTCAAAAAGATTGTCAACATCCTGCATAATGCAAGCAAGTCTTTCAAGACCCATACCTGTATCAATATTAGGATTTGCAAGACGAGTGTAATTGTTGTTACCGTCATTTTCAAACTGTGTGAAAACAAGGTTCCAAACCTCAATAAATCTGTCGCACTCACAACCTACCTTACAATCGGGGCTACCGCAACCCTTATCTGCACCGCGGTCAAAATAGATTTCTGAACAAGGACCACAAGGACCTGCACCGTGCTCCCAGAAGTTATCCTCTTTGCCAAAACGAACCATATGTGATGGGTCAACGCCTACTTCTTTTGTCCAGATATCGTAAGCTTCATCATCTTCAAGATAAACGCTGACATAAAGCAATTCTTCAGGGATTTCAAGAACCTTTGTAAAGAATTCCCAAGCCCATGCAGTTGCTTCGTGCTTGAAATAATCACCGAATGAGAAGTTACCAAGCATCTCGAAATATGTTCCGTGACGAGCAGTTTTACCAACATTCTCAATATCAGGTGTACGAATACATTTCTGACAGGTTGTAACACGATTTTTTGGTGGTGTTACTTCTCCTGTAAAATATTTTTTCATTGGTGTCATACCTGCATTGATAAGAAGAATACTCTTGTCTCCCTGAGGTACGAGTGAAAAGCTTGGAAGACGCAAATGGTCTTTGCTTTCAAAAAATGCAAGGTATTTTTCTCTTAATTCATTAAGACCTGTCCATTTCATACAGACTACTCCTATTATATAAAAATTATCCTATAAATTATACAATTATATGGGTTGAATGTCAATAAAAATGTACAGTGCAAAACGCAAAACACAAAATAACAGCTCCCTCGTTAAAGGGAGCCGAATAACAACTTTACAATTTGTATTTTAATAGAACACTTTATTCTTGAGCGGATTTTTCGTCAGACAAGGCGTGGCATCGAAGGAATGTGAGGATATTTCGAGATGTCACAACGCAGTATCACGGAAAATATGCCAAAAAGAATTAGAACAAACCGTCGATTTTGCCGTCAGCATCTACATCAATTTTATATGCTGCAGGAACTTTTGGAAGACCCGGCATTGTCATAATGTCACCTGTAAGGCAAACGATAAATCCTGCACCTGCTGAAAGTTTAACTTCACGTACCGTCATCACAAAGTTTTCAGGTTTACCAAGCTTTGTTGGGTCATCTGAAAGTGAATACTGTGTCTTTGCAACACAAACAGGGAGCTTGTCCTGACCGAGGGATTCAATTTCCTTAATTGCTTTTTCAGCAGCTGCTGTAAAGATCACGCCATCAGCACGATAAATTTCCTTTGCAATCGTGTTAAGTTTTTCTTTGATTGAAAGCTTTTCGTCATAAAGAGGCTGGAAGTCTGCTTTGCCCTCGTCGATAACTGCACAAACCTTTTCTGCAAGATCCATACCGCCTTCGCCACCTTTAGCAAATACTTCTGCAAGAGAAACAGGAACTTGCATTTCTTCGCAGAACTCCTTGATGTAAGCGATTTCTGCTTCTGTATCTGTATGGAATTTATTGATGGCAACAACAACTGGTACATTGTATTTTCTCATATTTTCAATGTGAGTTTTAAGGTTTACGATACCAGCTTTGAGTGCTTCTACATTTTCATTCTGTAAATCTGCACGAGCAACTCCACCATTGTATTTAAGAGCACGGATAGTAGCAACAACTACAACACATTCAGGTTTAAGACCTGCATAACGACACTTGATGTCAAGGAACTTTTCAGCACCGAGGTCAGCACCGAAGCCAGCTTCTGTGATACAGTAATCAGCAAGTTTAAGTGCAAGCTTCGTAGCAGTAACAGAGTTACAACCGTGAGCAATATTTGCGAATGGACCACCGTGCATAATTGCAGGTGTATTTTCAAGAGTCTGTACAAGGTTTGGCTTGATAGCATCCTTTAAAAGTGCTGCCATAGCACCAACTGCATTCAAATCCTTTGCATATACAGGAGTGTTATCAAGTGTCCACGCAACGAGGATGTTACCAAGTCTTGTTTTAAGGTCAGGGATATCAGTTGCAAGGCAGAGAATAGCCATAATTTCACTTGCAACAGTAATCATAAATCCGTCTTCACGAGGAATACCGTTAACCTTACCGCCAAGACCTACAACTACGTTACGAAGTGCACGGTCATTCATGTCAAGACAACGCTTAAAAAGAATTCTTCTTTGGTCAATTCTTAAATCGTTACCCTGCTGCATATGGTTGTCGATA
>CALBQZ010000058.1 GCA_937899735.1 uncultured Clostridia bacterium
CAAGCATCTTGTAAGACTCGCCCACCATGATTACTGATAACAATGCCGCTTGCTCCTGCATTTAAGCACTTAATTGCCGCATCTTTTGTCATAATTCCTTTAAAAATAACAGGCATATTTGCTTTCTCTACAATTTCTTTCAAGTTTTTTTCATCTTTGAATTCAACTGCAGGATACCCCGTCTTTAATGCAACTAACCCAGCAGCATCAATATCACTACAACATACTGAGCATTTTGATGATTTCACCATATCAATGCGTTTTTTCATTTCATCATTTTGCCATGGCTTAATTGTTGGAACGACCCAACCATCATCCACAGCTTTTAATGGTTCCATTAACACATCAATGTTTTGCCCATCACCCGTAAATACGATTGATTCTTTACCAACACCATCTACAAGTGCTTTTGTATAATCATATTCACTCATCTTAGCACCATAATGTACAAAAATATTACCAATAGGCGCAACATAAACAGGAAGAGAAACTTTACTACCGAAAAAGTCTGTTTCACATGTAATCTTTTCATTCGAAGATATAACATTCATATTTACACAAACTTCTTTTAATTTCGCGACATTACGAATGAATGTCGAGCCATTTCCTTTTCCACCACATCCAGGAGTCCAACCTGCACATACAACACCATTGCATTCTTTGCATGCCTTACAGATTGTCATTTTACTTCTGGCAAGCTCTCTTATTTCGTTCATTGTTAATCACTTCCTTTTTTATTATATACTATTTGAAAGTGGTTTTCAATCATTTTCATTTATTTTCATAATTGTCCCTCCGACAACATTTTTTACACTTCTATTTCACCTGTGAACACTTTAACTGCATTGCCACTTAAATAAACATTATCATTTTTATGCCATTTAACTGTTAATGTGCCACCTTTAGTGTGAATTTTAATATCTTCGTTTTTTGAACAAATGCCATTTATGACTGATGCCACCGCAACTGCACAAGCACCCGTGCCACAAGCTAAAGTTTCACCACTTCCACGCTCCCACACACGCATTTTAAGATTATTTTCATCAATAATCTCTACAAATTCGGTGTTTATTCTTTCAGGGAACATTTCGTGGTTTTCAAAAAACGGACCAATTCTTTCTAAATCTAATTTATGTATACATTCACGAAAAACTATGCAATGTGGGTTGCCCATACTGACACAAGTTATTTCATAATCGTTGTTTTCAATGTTAAGAATTTCGTTTTTTACGATATTGTCACCATATCGTGTGGGAATTTGCCTACCATTTAATATGGGTTTGCCCATATTCACTCTGCCACCCGTTGCAAATCTATTTTTATCAAGGATTTCAACAAGTTTTATTCCGCTGAGTGTGTCAATTTTAATAATCGGTTTCTTTTTAATATTATCATATATGTATTTTGCAACACAACGGATTGCATTGCCACACATTTTTGCGCGAGAGCCGTCTGCATTATAGATATCCATAAAGCAATCGGCAATATATGATGGTTTTATGAGCACGATTCCGTCTGCACCCACGCCGAAGTGCCTGTCACTTAATTTTTTTGACAATCTTTCTGGGTTTTCAACATTTTGCGAGAAACAATCAATATAAATATAATCATTGCCTGCGCCGTGCATTTTTGTGAATTTCATAAGTAATCCCCCACTGCATTTTTATAAATACTATGCAGTGGGGTTAGTTTTATGAATTATTCATATAAAAGATATTTTTTGCAAAGCTCTGCAACACCATTTGTGATGTACTCTTTCTGATTTTCAAAATCAGTAGCTGCAAGATAGATAAACTCTGCAATCTTGTCCATATCTTCTACCTGGAGTCCTCTTGTTGTAACAGCAGGAGTACCAATTCTCACACCACTTGTTACAAATGGCTTCTCAGGGTCATTTGGGATAGCGTTTTTATTAGCAGTAATATGAACTTCGTCAAGTCTGTGTTCAAGCTCCTTACCTGTAATACCAACAGAACGAAGGTCAACGAGCATAAGGTGATTATCTGTACCACCCGATACGAGATTAATGCCTCTCTTTGTAAGACCTTCTGCGAGAGCCTTTGCATTATCAATAACTCTCTGCTGATATGCCTTGAAGTCATCCTTCAAAGCTTCACCGAAGCAAACTGCTTTACCTGCAATAATATGCATTAAAGGACCACCCTGTGTACCTGGGAAAATTGCCTTATTGAACTGCATACCAAACTCTTCGTCTTTACAAAGGATAATACCACCACGAGGACCTCGAAGAGTTTTATGTGTTGTTGATGTAACAACATCTGCATAAGGCACCGGAGATGGGTGAAGACCTGCTGCAACAAGACCTGCAATATGAGCCATATCAACCATGAAATATGCACCAACGCTATGAGCAATGTTTGCCATTCTCTCAAAGTCGATAACTCTTGGATATGCAGAAGCACCTGCTACAATAAGCTTTGGCTGACATTCCTTTGCTTTCTTTTCAAAAGCATCGTAATCAAGGAAACCATTTTCGTCAACTCCATAAGGCACGAAGTTATAGTATTTACCTGACATATTAACAGGTGAACCGTGAGTTAAGTGACCACCCTCTGCAAGGTTCATACCCATAACTGTATCACCGGGCTCTATAAGAGCAAAATAAACTGCCATATTTGCCTGTGCACCTGAATGAGGCTGAACATTTGCATATGCTGCACCAAAAAGTTTCTTGAGTCTGTCACGTGCAATATCTTCTACAATATCAACATGCTGACAACCACCATAATATCTCTTTCCTGGGTAACCTTCAGCATATTTATTGGTAAGCACACTGCCCATTGCTGCCATAACAGCAGGAGAAACAATATTTTCACTTGCAATAAGTTCGAGATTATCTCTCTGTCTTTTAAGTTCAAGACCCATTGCCGCAGCAACTTCAGGGTCAGTATAGTTTATAAATCCAATAGAGTCAATTAAGTTTTCAAACATAATTTCAAATTCCTTAAATTATATATTTCCTGAATAGTTAGGAGCTTCTTTAGTGATATAAACGTCGTGAGGATGGCTTTCTTTAAGACCTGCGTTTGTGATTCTGATGAACTTAGTCTTTGTCTTAAGTTCTTCGATTGTTGCACAACCACAGTAACCCATACCAGCCTTAAGACCACCCATAAGCTGATAAATTGTATCTGAAAGAAGTCCCTTGTAAGGTACACGGCCTTCAACGCCTTCTGGAACAAGCTTCTTGTTATTAGCCTGGAAGTATC
>CALBQZ010000059.1 GCA_937899735.1 uncultured Clostridia bacterium
GGATACAAATCCAATGCTTGCTAAACTTCGGACCAAAATCCAAAAAGTAATAGTAAGCATTGGTTTGTCCTCGTTTAATTACCTGCCGCATAAGAAAAGGCGAGCTGTTCAGGCTCGCTTTCTTCAGTGACTATTATCTTACCGGGACCAAATGGTAACTCTTCATCAGTTTCTTCTTCGGGTGGTAAGCTCTTGTTAAAGGTTTCCTTTGAAATGCAGATAAGCCTCTTGGGTGTACCGAACACTCTGACATTTCTTGTGCATTCTCCCTTTGAACAGATGCTGACTCCTTCATTCTTCAGAGCTTTGATTAAAGCTTTCTGTGTTAAAGGAAAATGCTCACCGACATCATAACAGGATTTTATGACTGCCGCATAAGCTGCATCAGATTCGAAATAAAAGTTTTCATCGTCATAATATCCGACAAGGTTTCTCGGCATATCAATAGGTCTTATCATACGCTCAACAAGATTTACTTTACCCACATCAATCAGACTTCGGAGCTTACGGATAAATATTTCTGTGGGCTGTTCAGTTTCTGTGAGTGCCTGCTGTGACACAGCGAGCCTTAATAAAATTCCGTCAAGTTCATTTAACATTGCTGTTTTTGTTTCTGCTGTGATACCTTCATAGTACAAAAGAGTTTCACAGTAAAGCTCAAAGCCGATTCTTAAATTTGCAAGGTCGTCACATAATCTCGGTCTGATATGAAAATTCATTTCATCAGCTTTGGCTTTGTAAAACTTTCTGTTAGAAAGAAAACCGCTTTTGAGTTTTTCTAAAAATTCTTTCACTCCATTTTCTTTGTCAAGAAATTTTGCCTTCAGCATTTCAGTTGCAAGGAAAGTGAAGTGGGATAAGGTTCCTTCTTCAGATTCCTTCTGATACTTTGTCAGTTCCGTAAGGTTAATGTCACCGGGCTTCAGCTCAAGAGAAAGAAATCTTGCAACACCGCTTTCACCAACATTGGGAAGATACTCTGCAGTCATTATCACATTACACTGCGGTCTTTTGGCTGCTCTCTGTCTTCCGCTTTTATCAAGAGCACCTCTTGCTTCTCTGTTACAGATACCACGGATGAGTGCCTGTGTGGTTGCATCCTGTGCTGACTGTTCTCTGCCTGAGCCGGGATGATAATCGTCAATGATAACTGCACAGTCCTTAAGTGTGAAGCAATAGTTCAATATACTCTTCGGTGTATCACGGAAATTCATCGGGATATTATCTTCATTGAACCTGCCGAAAAGGGAATTGATTAAAAGTGACAGCGTTGTTTTCATTGAGCCTGTTTTGCCGTAAAGCATAATGACCGTTTTCGTTTCTTTGCCTGCCTTTGCCATAAAGGTACCGAGTATGCTGACTAATGTGTAAGCGAGCATAGGGAACATAATTTCTTTCGGTGCAACGGAGTACGGTAAGACTTTCATCAGGTTCATTGTTTCTGTTACATCAGCATCAGTTTTAAATGAATAACCCTTTGTCTTTTCCGTCAGTTCAACCTCTGCGTTGCTGTTGCCCGGCATACAGAACTGCCAGCCCGTTGCAGTTTCCCACCAGCCTGTTGTACCGTAAATAGTTTTTGCTTCTGCGTACTTTGCCGTTGACTGAATTGCCTGACGAAGATTATCACGGTTGCCGTAGCCTGATTCGATAACACAGTTGATACCCCAATACTCCTGTGCCCAATCAAGCTGTGCGAAATTTTTCAGGGGTACCGTTATTTTGCGAAGGTCATTACCTTTCTCGTCTGTGCCGACAATAGAAAGAAATCTTTCGTTCTCGGCTCCGTTGGTGCAGGTAATATCTTCGGTTATCCTTGCAAGGAAATTACTGAGCTTAATGTTTACCGGCTTACCGTTTATCGTCTTTTCAATATACAGTGCGTTGTTATATGCAAAGAACGGGTCTGAATAGTATAAATAGTTTTCCAAATTTTTACCTCTTTCTTGTAATGATTTTCCGAACATCCGTACAATACGCACATAAACCAACAGCACAAAGCTTTTATCTGTTCGGGTTTTATACGTACAATGTGCCACAGTGTTCGTAAAAAATACGAACGCCGCAAGGCAATAGCACAGGGCTTTGCTGAGGTTTGTTCGTTTGTTCGGGTTTCATATTTTTGTTGTAAAATGTTTGCTAATTGTGTGGATGTTTTAAAAGGCAATAACATAAAAGTATATTGCCATAGGCATTCCACCGTTTTTAAGCCTTTATTTTGGCGGCTTCAGGGCATCATAAACATCCACCTGTGACCTTTTTGCAGACATATATTCTGCATTTCTCTGTCGCTGTTTCTTCTTTGCACAGTCGGGACAGAACTTCTGATTTCTGCCTGTTCGCTCTGTTTTCTTACCGCAAAGAGAACAGACCATCATTACTACCGACTCACTTCTTAAATCTTTCAGCAACGTCTTATCGGCAGGGAGAACTGCATCAAGAAAATATCTGCAGATAATATGGCTCGGTGTTATGAGCTGAGGACAGGTGTGAGTGTCACCGTCATCAAGAAGCAGACAGTTGCCCTGATAACAGTTACAGCATCGGCTTTTAATCATTGTCTTTATTTCCGCAAACTGCTTAAGGGTAAGCTTGAGTTTTTGCATGAGGGGTTCCTCCTTTCTTAAAAATTTTAGTTGTACTGCGAAAAATGTGACGCAGTATTCATATATCCAAATTCATGGTTTTGGGCATAAAAAAAGCACCTGCTACTTTTGAAGTAACAGGTGTATGTAACGAATTGAAATTTGTGGTGGGGTTGTGGTATAATGGGTGCGAGAAATAAGAATTTGCAGGGTGGTTTTAAAATGCTTATATTTGAACAAACAAAAGAATATTCATATCGTGACCCTGCTGTTTACATTGAAAACAGTACGGTATATTTGTTTTTCACCTTGGTCGAAAACACTCCTGAAAGACAATATTTTTATGTTGCAATGAGCCAAAGTATGGATTTGGTTAATTGGACCACGCCGAAAAAACTTACTGAAAAAGATAATCTAAAAAACTATTCTTCTCCGGGTAATGTTATCAAGCACAACGGTGAGTATTATCTTTGTCTGCAAACCTATCCTCGGAAAGACGGGCAGATTTACGGTAATGAGAATTCAAGAATTTTTACAATGAAAAGTAAGGATTTAATCAAATGGGAAAAACCTGTTTTATTAAAAGTAAAAGGTGATATTCCCGAAAAAGATATGGGTAGAATGATTGATCCTTATATTTTGTCTGATGACGGTAAATATATCTGCTTTTTCAAACAAAACGGAGTTTCATTCAGCACATCAACCGATTTAATAAATTGGCAGTTTCAAGGCTTCACTGAATGTGGTGAAAATGTATGTGTTCTGAAAAATAATGTTGAATACATGATATTTAACTCACCGCAAAACGGTATAAACATAATGTCAACAAAGGATTTTAATAACTTTTATGATATCACAACTCTTTATCTTAACCAAAAAGATAAGCCTTGGGCGAAAGACAGAATTACTGCAGGCTTTGTTATTGAATTAAATGGCATTTTGCCGTATAAATATGCGATGTTCTATCATGGAGATAATGAAGATAATTATCTTTTTGGTGCATCACTTGCAGTTGCATTCAGCGATGATTTAATCAATTGGGATTAGATGTTTAATGGTTCTATAAATTCCCATTTGTAATACAAATAATAACTCCCGTTCACATTTTGTTTTAGTGACTGGGAGTTATTTGTTGTTTTACTTGTACTGCAAATATTCAATAAACCGTTTTACTACAAGAGAAGCAGTTTTATTATCTCGAAGAGCAAGTCCTATATTCCGGTATGCAGGAACATCAAGTTCTTTTGCTATGATTCTGTATGGTACACGCTTTAAAATCAATTCAGGGAGTATGGCAATACCAAGTCCGCTTTCTACCATGGACATTACAGCGTAATCGTCCCAAGTAGTAAATTTTACATTTGGTGTTAGATTATTACGCTCAAATACTTCTGAAATTTCTGCTTTTGCTCCTTTTTCGAGAAGCATAAACGGTTCATCACAAAGAGCAGAAACAGGAAATTTGTCACAATCTT
>CALBQZ010000060.1 GCA_937899735.1 uncultured Clostridia bacterium
CCCCAACAAACAGAGTCAGAGTCTGTCGTGCTACCGTTACACTATTCCCCAACGAGCAAGAGCAATTATATATCAATGTTTTTGTTTTGTCAAGAGTTTTTTTAATCTTTTATGAGTATTTTTTTCAATTATTAATTTCAACGGAAAAACAGTAATGGTGGGATTTACCCCACCACTATTGTTATGGTCTGTTTACTACTCCTGTGAATAAAGGTAAACCATCTTCACTGGTTATAACGAAAATAAAAGGTCTATCAATGATAAAATCTATTTCGTCATCCGACGGTCTTGATGAACCATCAAGTGCTACCACAGTATATGCCGTTGCAACAACTCCATCTTCATCTATGGCAACTCTCACACCGTGTTCAACTTTTGAGATACTCATACCATCACCATCACAAAGAGAACTGAAATCTGATTTTTCAGAATCAAAACAATCTGCAACGCCGAGTTTTATCAGTCCGTTTTTTAAATCCATATTTGATGATACATCAAACTTAGGCACGGACATGTTTATTCGTATTCTTTTATTATTTGACCATTTTCCGTTTGATGACATAAATGAAAGTGCTTCATTGTCGGACAACAAATCGTTAACACTTACATTCTCATCAGGCAGGATAAAAAACATTTTGCCACTATTTGCAAGACTTTTACTTGTTGCAGAAAACTTATTACCCCAATAGTAATATCCGTTATACTCTGTGCAATTCATAAAGTCACACATCATATCTCCTATTGTAGAGTGAAAAGTGCTATTTTCAGTGTTCGTTTTTTCAAATTCTGCATCCCATTTAGCTTGGTAGAAAATTGTTGTAGCCAATGCCATAACTGTTTTTGCATCTAACTCCACATTGGAAATCTGGTCGCTCAGCATACCACCCGTCTGTTGATTCAACCAGTTTCGTAATGCTATATTCATTTCATCCGAACCCATTTCACCTTGATATGAAGATGCATAATAGTTTGTTGTTAAAAAATCCAATGTTTTTTCATTGAACTTAACATTCTTATTAAGCCACAATGAACTTGCGAGAATACTTGTAACTGCACCATCATCACTGTAATTTGCATTCCACACAGAATTTGCCTGTTTACGCAAAGTGCTAATGCTATCTGCACCTAATAAATCCAAAATCTGTTGACGACTTTCTCCGTTAGTAATTTCTGCAGTCATTGCCAATGCCATATATACATTTAATGGTGAATAGAGTCTGTTTTCATTTTTTGAGTCCGAAAGAAATTCCTTATATGTCTTTTTGAAAAACACGTCCAAGTTCTTTCCTGCTCCATAATACCCTTTACGTTCATTTTTACTTTCACGCCAGGCAGACATATCGCTCCACCAGTCCGACGGATACTTAACCATTTCAGGATATTGTGCCTTTTTCAAACTGTAAACCATAGGTTTCAACGGATTATCATCAGCAGGTGGAACAATTACAAGTGAAGAGGGGTTCTCTGTTGACAGTTCATTCTGATTCTGTTGAGTTTGTCCAACTGAAGGAGATTCATTTCCTGTTGTTTGCTCAGTAAGAATACTATCAACAATAGGTTCATCCTGCTTCAAAAAAGGGACAAGAGCAACTACAACGAGCAACGCTGCCGCAACAGGTAAAAACCACTTCATATATTTAACATAATTATTTTTTACTTTTTTGTCTGCTTGAACTACCAAATCAGCATCTATCATACCGATAGCATCTAATAATTTATCAGCTTTCATGTTAACATTCCCTCCTTTTCAAGATAAGAAATTAATTTCTCCCTTGTTCGTTTTAACACCATTTTAACTTTACTTTGACCATATCCATATCTTTTGCAAATTTCAGTTATAGAGTCAAAATACCAATATCTTCGCACAAAAATATTACACTCGTTTTTAGGTAATGTTCTTAAAAATTCAGAAATTTTCTGTGCTAGTTCTTCTGCAACAAGCTCATCGGTTATTGTATTCTCATTAGAAATACAATTTTCGAGTTCTTCTAGAGAAAATTGTATTTGACCTCCACCACGTTTATTTGCTGTTTTCATTCTCCACTTGTCAATTGATTTTTGTCGGGTTATCGCACCAAGATAAGCAGAAAGAACCTTTGGTTTTTGTGGTGGAATAGTTTTCCATGCCTCCAAATATGTATCATTCTCACATTCCTCTGCATCTTCATTATTTTTTAAAATGTTATATGCAATAGAATAACAATAATTTCCATATTTAGCCTTTGATTCACTTATTGCAGATTCATTTTTTTGCCAATACAACTCTACAATTCTTTCATCATCCATAAATCCACCCCCGATTATAATTTGAAAGTCCTTTCATCTATATAGACGAAAAAAAGCAATTTTGGTCACAAAAACTTAAGGGCAGGGTCAATGCCCTGCCTTAGAAATCCAACTTTATTCACCATTCATTTCTTTTAGTGTCAGTTCTATTCCGTCCGCTATTGCTTTTGCGTACTTTTCTATATTTTCATCATATGCTTTGTTATCATTTTCATTTGAAATAAAACCAATTTCTGCAAGAACTGATGTCATTTTGGTATGTCGGTTTATGTAATAATTCATTGTGGCACCATCTCGATATCCCCTATGTATGCCTCTGTTACTTGAAATTCCCACAGCTTCAAGAGAATCAAGAATATTCTGTGCTAAAAGCACATCGTCAGTAGGATTCTGCGAATGTACCCACATTTCCATTCCGGTTGCTGACGGAGATGAACTCGAATTACGGTGAATAGAAACAAAAAGCGACGCTCTTGCTTTGTTGGCGATTTTACATCGGTCAGCAAGGGATACGTCGCTATCATCATCACGAGTCATAACAACAGTATATCCTCTTTGGGTCAATTCATCCCTTACCAAAAGTGACAGCTTTAAAGTGTCGTTTTTTTCATATCTGCTTCCCAAAACTGCTCCGGAACTAGTTCCACCATGGCCTGGGTCAATGCATACTGTTTTTTCATCAGGAACAAAATTAAACTGTTTAAGATAATCAAAAGTTTCATCTCCACCAACAGTAATTAGTGCAAAAACAGCACTAATTGTCAGAGAAAACAATGCGATTATAGGAAACAGAAAGGATTTTCTGTTGTTTGTTATTCTCGTTTTTTTCATATTTTCATATTAAAGATTTGAGAACTTCTCTTTGATTTCTGCAGCTCTGCCACAAGTCATTCTACCCTCAGGACAAGCACCTACAAAACAGCTTGGACCATAGAATTTGAAGATTGTTGGCTCAACTTGACGAAGTTGTTTAAGAGCATCAACTGCATACTCCTGAATCTCCCATTGTGCACGTGTGCAGGAACGAAGACGCAAGAATAAAAGAAGTTGTCTTGCATTCATAGTTGTTACAATATCAAGTGTATTACCGCTGAGCTGATAATATACCAAAAGTTCTGGAGAGACACCAAGATTTTTAAGTCTTGCATATTCACTTGCTGTTTCCTTGAATGCGTTTTTATATTTTTCCAAAAGTTCAGGCTTATCTTTTAAAACAGGTGGAATAATATAACTCATTCTATCTGTTTTTGTAAGTTCAGGAATTTCAATTGACTGAATTCTGTGTCGTGCAAAATGAGTGATACAAGAAAGTGAAACATTATTGAATCGGAAAGTATAGTTTGCACATTCAAGTGCTCTTGGACGCTTACACTTAACAACTGCCTCAACGATTTTAGTTGTCATTTCATCGTCGGCAATAATCTTTTCAATCTGTTCTGTTGAACAGTTCTTGTTTGAAATCAAAGCATTTCTTGCAACACACTTTGCAGCGTCAGGTGTATAGCTCAAAAGTTCAACAGGAGTTTCTGTGTGCACTGGCTCAACTTCTATAAATGAAAGGTCAGGAACATCATTTACTACCTTGTCAGGGTTAAAGCTTGACATAATACCAGGTGCTTTTTCCTTTGCCTGTTCATAAAGTTCAAGACCTAATTTTTTGATTTCAGGATATTTTGCACCTCTGCCACAAATCATAGCAGAAAGCATATTCAAGAATTCTCTGCCGTTTACTGAACAGAAGAAATTACTATACAGACAATATGGCAATACAAATCGTGCATCTTCACGAAGAACACCATTTTCGCAAAGTTCATCATAAAGAGCAAACATCTTGCTCATATGTTCCTTATATGACTTTTCGATTTCAGCATTATTGAATTCAGGTACATAGAAGCCTGCATCACTGAAGTTTACATAACGTCTTGATTTAACTGTATAAGATGCAAGACGGAATTCAATAATAAACTGTTCAACAACTGCTGTAACATTCTGGAAAGCAAGTTGGAAATATGTATGCTCAACTGTACTTGTATGACCTGATGCTGTAACCTTACCGATAAGGTTTGCATTTTTCTCCTTATCCTGAGATTTATCCCAAATAGAAAGTGCTGTACCTTCCTGAGTTGAAATTCTGCCACTTGCAGCAGTAACTTTTTCGTCAGTATCGGTCATGCCAATAATCAATGCTGTACTTTTATTGTAATCGTATGCCATAAATATCTCCCTTTCGCAAAATACTCTTAATCTATATAATTCTAACACAAAAACATGCACTATGCAATAACAGTTATTTTTATTTTATTATTGTAATATTTCAATTTCTTTGTTATAATATATTCTGTATAATTAGGTGAATAATGAGGATTTTTAAATGAAGAAGAAAATGATAGTGATTGAGGGACTTGACGGAAGCGGAAAATCCACTCAGGTTGAACTCTTAAAGCAGAAACTCGTTGACAATAATGTGGAACTTCGTCAGATTAAACTCCCTGACTACGACAACAAATCAAGCACTCTTGTTAAAATGTATTTAAACGGTGAATTCGGTAGCAATCCTGCTGATGTAAACATCTATTCTGCATCACTTTTCTATGCAGTTGACAGATATGCAAGTTATAAGAATATCTGGGGTGATGACTACAATAACGGTACACTTATTCTTGCTGACCGTTACACAACATCAAATGCAGTACATCAGACAGTTAAACTCCCGAAAGAAGAATGGGACAAGTATCTTGACTGGCTTTTCCACACAGAATATGAAATGATGGAAATTCCAAAACCTGATGCAGTTATTTATCTTGATATGGACGTTGATATTTCACAGCGACTTATGTCAAAACGATACAATGGTGAAGAGACCAAAAAAGATGTTCACGAGGCAAATGTGGGATATCTTAAATCCTGCCGTGAAGCTGCACTTTATACAGCAGACAGATTCGGATGGAATGTTGTTAAATGTTTTGAAGGTGACGAACCTTTATCAATTGAAGAAATAGGAAACACTATTTTTGACATAGTTAAGGAGATTATTTAATGAATTTCCATTCACCTACCCTCCAAGACAAGGAATGGGTAACAAAAGCTTTTCTGGATGGACAGACTGACTGTTGCGAATATTGTTTCGGCAATATTTATATGTGGTCCGATATCTATGGCAATAAAATATATAACGATAATGGAATTTTTATTTCAGCCGATTTTACTGATGAACCAGTTTTTTGCTATCCAATTGGCAATGGTGACAAAAAATCTACCATATTGAAACTTATTGAGTTTGCAAAAACCTTGAATGTTGATTTGGAGTTTTTTGGACTTACCGAAAAAGACAAGGATGAATTGAATTCTCTTTTCCCAAATCAATTTGACATTCATGAAACAAGGGACTTTTTCGATTATCTTTATAAATCCGAAGACTTGGCAAATCTTGTAGGAAGAAAGTACCACAGCAAGAAAAACCATGTTTCATATTTTGAAAAAACTTTCGATTGGCAATATGAGCCTATAAACAAGGATAACATTGCCGATTGCTTACTTCTTAATGAACATTGGCAAGGACTTAACAAGCAGAAAAACCCAGAGGAAATCACCGATGAATACGAAGCAATAAAAAAAGCTTTGAATAACTATTCGGAAATAGGGTTTGAAGGTGGAGTACTTAAAGTTCAAGGTGAAATTGTTGCTTTCACTTTTGGGGAAAGACTTAATAACAATACTTTCTGTACCCACGTTGAAAAGGCTTATGGAAATATCCGTGGGGCATACCAGATGATAAATCGTGAATTCGCACGACAATTACAGGACAGATACGAATTTATAAACCGTGAGGAAGACACAGGCAGTGAGGGTCTTCGTCGTGCAAAACTTTCATATCAGCCACACAGATTAATTATAAAGTATTCAGCAATATATAAGGGATAAATATGATTGAATTTGCAAGCATAAATGACAAAAAAGAACTTTCAAATCTCTGGCAAACAACCTTTTCAGAAGATAGTCAAGTTATTGAATATTTCTTTGATAACATTTTCAAAGATACAGTAACTCCCATTATAAGAATAGATGGCGAAATTGCATCTTCACTTTTCCTACTGCCTTGTAAGATTGATAATTACAACGGTAAATGTGTGTACTGTGCTATGACAGATTATTCTCATCGTAGCAAGGGATATATGAAAGAGTTGCTTGATTTTTCATATAACTACTGTGTGGAAAACGATTTCGACTTTCTTTTTTTAGTTCCTGCTGAAGACTCTCTTTTTAATTACTATGAAAAATGTGGTTTTAATGAGTTTGGAATAAGCAGAAGAATTATTCTCGACGGTACAGCTCCTGAAAGCATAGAAAAACTAAATTATCAATACAAAATTGATTTTGACAATTCTATAATTGATTACTGGAAAAACAGTTGCGTTGTCTATGGTGGAGAAGTTACAGATTTTGGACTTGTTTCCCGTGACGATGAAACTGTAATCCGTAACGCAAAAGGTGATTTTACAGAAATCCCTCAGGATTACAAAAAAGAAAAAACAATAATTCAGGGTGACATCACTTTTGGTGAAGAATATACCCCTGCTATGATTAGAACGGAAAATAAAGAACTTTTAGAATTAGATTGTTATATTGGCATAACCTTGGAGTGATATTATGATTTATGTATTTTTAGCACCTGGATTTGAAGAAATTGAAGCATTGGCAGTTGTTGATGTGCTTCGACGTGCAGAACTTGATGTTATTACCGTGGGAGTTGGTGAAGATTTTGTAGTCGGTTCTCACCAGATTCCTGTTGCTGCCGATATCTATGAAAGAGATTTGGTTCTCGACGATAAAGTTGAAGCTATTGTGCTTCCCGGTGGAATGCCAGGCACATTGAACCTTGAAAAAAGTGCTGTTGTGCAAAAGGCTATTGACTGGGCAGTAGAAAACAACAAATTGATTTGTGCAATTTGTGCTGCGCCATCAATTTTAGGACACAAAGGTCTTCTTAATGGTAAAAAAGCAACTTGTTTCCCTGGTTTTGAGGAAGAACTTTTTGGGGCAGAGGTTTCAAAAGACTTTGTAGTTAAAGATGGTAACTTTATTACAGGAAAAGGTATGGGTAGTGCCATTGAATTTGGCTTGCAGATAGCAGAAAGACTCACAAATCCACTTGAAGTAAAGAAAATCAGAGCATCATTACAGATATATAATGGATAAAAAAGAAACTCGCAAACTGCTTTTACAAAAACGTAAAAGTATTCCTAAAGAAAAAAAGACCATATACGATAAAGAAATCAGCAAAAAAATTATTGAGTCTGATATTTATAAAAACGCAACTCAGGTTTTAGTTTTTGCATCTACAGAAGACGAGTTTGACACGAGTATTATCGTTAATCGTTGCAGAATTGATGGTAAAAAAGTTTTTTACCCAATCTGTACGGACAAATCAGGTAATATGCAGTTCAAAGAAGTTAGCTCTAATGACGATTTAGAATATGGCATGTACAATATTCTTGAACCAAAACCTATTTGCAAAGAATACAAACAAAAAGAAACCGATATTATAATTGTCCCTTGCCTGTCCGTTGACAAAAAAGGTTATCGAATCGGATATGGCAAAGGATATTACGACAGATTTTTACAGAACTTTCAGGGTATCAGCCTTTGTCCTTGTTATGATGAATTGATAAGTGACGTTTTACCCACCGACAGTTTTGACGTTAAAATAAGTTTTTCAGTAACACAGCACATTCTAAAGGAGGTAATCCTATGAATAATTTCCATGACGGTTTTTCCAATGGTTCTTACGACGACCTTTTGGAAGAATATGCAGGTGGTGCGCTTCCAGGCAAGCCTACACAAAAGGAGCCTGTTGAAAAGAAGTCTGCACAAAACCCGCAAATTCCTAAAAGAACTCCTTTTTCTCAGAAAAAAGGCAACTCCCCTACTCGTATGAATCGAGGTAACGATAATTCTTTTGATGTTGACCTTAAAAATGCATTTCAAGATAGAAGAAACCGTTCTTTTTCTTCAAGCAACCATGCTGACCCATCTTCTACTCGTAGTTCAGGGGACAGTTTTCGTCGTGGCAACAGATTCAATGTAAACATCAACTATTCCGACAAGGATTATGGTGACGGAAGAGTTGTAAATAACGCAGAAAAGCAAAATCAATCAAATACAAATCCATCTGACAAAAGAATTATCAGTTTTCGCAATAAAAAATTCAAATTTAACCCTGACGCTTTAATGGCATTTGTTCATTCCAACACAGAAATGCTTATTTCAACTGCATTCTGCGTAGTAATCGCCATTGTCATTTCAGGTTTTGTACTTAGCTGTGTCAATGATGTTCTTGCTATCAATCGTGACTCCACCGAACAACCTATTGAAGTTGTGTTGCCAAACGATGCAGACACCTTTGATGCAATAAAAGTGCTTGATAAAGCTGGTCTTATTAAAAACAGTATTTTCTGCAATATTTTCGCAAAAGTCATGGGCTTTGACGACAAAGAATATCTTCCAGGTGTTTATTACCTTACCCCTGATATGGGTGTTGAGAGAATGTTGACACGATTCCAGACAACTGCAACACGAGGGAAGCTTATCAGTATTGTAATACCTGAAGGGTTCACCATTCACCAGATTTTTGACAGACTTGAGAAAAACAAGATTTGTTCTGCTGATTCTCTTTACAAGGTTCTGGACACAATTGATTTTTCAGATGAATTCGAATTTATTGCAAAGATAGATAACAAAAACGAACGTTATCTTGTTCTTGAGGGATATATGTATCCTGCCACTTATGAATTTGAACAAGGTGCTGACCCTGCTTCAGTTATTCGAAAATTCCTTAACAAATTTGATAGTATATGGACTGACGAATATTCAGCAAAGGCAACCGAATTGGGTATGACACCTGATGAAATTATCCGACTTGCCTCCGTTATTGAAAAGGAAGGTAACAGTAAAGCTCAGTTCTATCAGATTTCTTCTGTTCTGCACAACAGACTTAAGCCACGTAGTCCGATTCCTACTCTTGACTGTGACTCTACTTGGGACTACATTGAAAACTATATTTACCCAAGAGTTCCGTCAAATGCTGAACGTAGTAAGTATGAAAAGAACTATTGGACATATGAATGTGCAGGACTTCCAGCAGGTGCTATCTGTAATCCTGGTAAGGCTTCAATTGAAGCTGCTCTTTACCCATCTGCATCAAACAACTATTATTTCAGACACGACAAGAATGGAAAAATCTATCTTGCTGAAACAATTAAACAGCATGAGGCAAATGGTGTATTAGTTGATAAAGCAAATAAAGAAGGATAAATAAATGATTATACCCGAATTACTCTCTCCTGCCGGTGACCGTGAGCGACTTGATGCCGCATTAATGTACGGTGCCGATGCAGTTTATCTTGGTGGTGATGCTTTCGGTATGAGAGCAGCACCACAGAATTTCAATTTTGAACAGTTAGAAGAAGCAGTTAAGCTTTGTCACGCAAAGGGTGTTAAAGTATATCTCACATGTAACACACTTGCAAGAAATGACGAGATTTTAATGTTACCTGCTTACCTTGAAAGATGGGCTGATATTGGCGTTGATGCTTTCATTGTTGCTGATATCGGTGTGCTTTCGCTTTGTAAGAAATATGCACCAAATGTGCCTATTCACATTTCCACACAGGCAGGTATTGTTAACCACGTTACTGCAAATGAGTTTTACAATATGGGTGCATCACGTGTTGTGACAGCACGTGAATTGTCAATGACAGAGATTGCAGAAATCAGAGCAAAGGTGCCAAAGGACCTTGAAATTGAGTGTTTTGTTCACGGTGCTATGTGTGTTTCTTTTTCAGGAAGATGTTTACTCTCAAACTATCTTGTAAATCGTGATGCAAACCGTGGTGAATGTGCTCAGCCTTGTCGTTGGGAATATGCAATCATGGAAGTTAAACGTGACGGAATGTACTTTCCTATTCAGGACAGTAAAGAAGGTACATATATTCTTAACTCAAAGGATATGTGCATGATTGAACATATCCCTGAAATGGTTAAAGCAGGTATTTCAAGTTTTAAAATCGAGGGCAGAGCAAAATCTGCATACTACGCTGCAGTTGTTACAAATGCTTACAGAGTTACCATTGATGCCTACCTTAAAAATCCATCGGATGATTTTAAAGCACCACAATGGGCAATCGATGAAGTATATAAGGTAAGTTACCGTGACTATTGCACCGGATTCTATTTCAATGCACCTAACGAAGATGCTAACATCAGCTTTGAGGGTGGATACAAACGTCATTATGATGTTATGGCAGAGGTTAAAGATTGTAAAGACGGTTACATAATTGTTGAGCAGAGAAACAAGTTCTCAAAGGGCGATATTCTTGATGCTCTTCAACCATCAACTGAGCCTGTGGTATTTACAGCAGAACAACTTCTTGACAAGGATGACAACGAAATTGAATCAGCACCTCATCCAATGATGATAGTTAAAATAAAAAGTGATTTAGTGTTCCCTGCCGGAACATTATTAAGAAAAGAAAAGTAAGGGTGTTTATGGGATTAAAAGTTTTATTGGGGATATGTTATATTCTGTTCTTTATTTTCGTGCCTTTATATGATAAAGCATATTGGCCTGAACCATCAAAAAAATCACTTGCATTCAAAATGATTGCTGCCACGGCATTTGTCGGCATCGGTTTTTTAGGCATGTTCATTACGGGTAATCACTCACAATATGCAATTCATATGATTGTTGGTTTGCTTTTCGGATGGTTTGGTGACTTATTCATGCATATTCCTCATCCACCGGGAAACCCAAGAATGTCTGTAGTTTATATTGGCGCTGCAGGATTCTTAGTGGGACATATTTTCTATGTTTCTGCTTTTGTAAAAACGACTGCTGAATTAACAGAAAACTATAGTTTCTTTTCCTTACCTGAAATTATAGCCTTCTTTGTTCTTTTCGTTGCATTTGCACTTATGTTGAAACCTGTTTTCAAATTCGAATTCGCAAATAGATTTATGCAGATTGGCCTGTATTTATATAGTTGTTTCCTTATTGTAATGCTCATTAAATCCTGCGTTTTTGGTATTACATATTATATATCAGATGCAGAAAACGACATTATCGGTATGGTTATTCTCCTTATTGGTGCAGTTTTCTTTTTTGTTTCCGACTTAACCTTAGGAATCCGTCTGTTAGGTAGTGGAAAAGGCAACAAAACAATTAAAACTGTTAGCCTATATGCTTATTTTATTGCACAGTTACTTTTATCAACATCAATTCTATTTATTAAGGTGTAAATGTTATGAGACCAAGAAAAATAAGAAATCTTACATCCAGACGAGAAAATTGCAGTGATTTACGAATCCCATACACACTCGCTTCCTTTGACTTCCGTACAGATGATGAACACGAAAAGTTTTTTGACCTTGATGAAATATTTGGAAGACAAGCACCTGTTGTAATGGAAATTGGTTGTGGAAAGGGACAATTCATTTGCGAATATGCAAAGAGGAATCCTGATAAAAACATTATTGCTATTGAATGTGTGCCAACAGTTTTGGTTGAAGCTTGTGAAAGAGTTAAAAATGAAGGAATCCCAAATATTCGTTTCCTTGAAATGAAAGCAGAGTATCTTCCTCTCTTTATAAAGGAAAAGACAATCTGCGAAATCTATCTTAACTTCAGTACACCATTCCCAAAAGCGCGTCACGAAAGCCACCGACTTACAAGTAAGGGCTTTTTGGATATTTATAAAAGTCTTCTTTGTGACGATGGTTTTATTGCACAAAAAACTGACAGTCAGGGATTTTTTGAATATTCTCTTGAAAGTTTCTCCCAAAACGGATTTGTGCTTTCTGAAATCTCACTGGATTTACATAACAGCGATTTTGAAGGAAATATCGTTACGGAATATGAGCAAAAGTTTGTAGATATGGGTCTTCCAATTCATAGACTTGTTGCAAAGCTTAGATAAAATAGTTAAAATACACAACAGACTGTTGATTTTTTCGTGAAATTAGCAGTCTTTTTTATTCTTATTGTCTGTGATATAATAAACTAAATTTATATTAAAGGAAGGGTTTTATGCGCAACACAAATGCTATTCAGACTCAGAATGAGCAAAAGCACGTTGGTAAAAGCGAATTTATCCTGTACTTAATGGGTGTTTTCTTTTACACAACAATGACAGGTATGGTTGGTGGTAACAGAAATGCCTACCTTGTTAACGTTCTTCGTTTACCTGAAGAACAAACATCTCTTTTCAACTTATTAACAGGTATTATTCCATTCATCCTCAACTTCTTTATCGCTATGTATATTGACGGCAGAAGAATGGGTAAAGGTGGAAAATTCAGACCTATTGCAATGCTTGTTGCAGTGCCTATGGCAATAGTTATGATGCTTTCATTCTGGGCACCTCCCGGACTTTCAGGCACAATTCTTTTCATCTACATTGTTACAATCGCAGTTTTATGGGGTGTTTTCTGTACTTTCGGTAACTCAATCAATATGGTTGCCAATGTTATGACACCAAACCTTAAAGAACGTGACCAGGTGCTTTCTTTCCGTTCAATTTCTTCAGCTGTCGGTAACTCTGCTCCCGTTGTTATTGTGCTTGTTGTAGGCCTTATCTGGAATAAGGATAATACCGCACTTATCAACGCAGTTACAGGTACAAGTATCCGAAGCGTTGAGGGTCTTCAATACATAATCTCTGCTGCACTTTGCAGTGTTGTTGGTGTTATTACAGTACTTCTTGGTATGAAAGTTGTTCGTGAAAGAACAGTTTATACTGCAGAAAAGAAAAATCCTCTTTTAGGTTTTAAAGATATTGTTACAAACAAATATGCATGGACAATTATCGTTTCAGAATTTTTAAAGAGTTTCCGTGGTATTGCTACTTATATGGAAGCTTTCATAGCAGCAGCAGTTCTCGGTGATATCTCAAAGAAAATTCTCTTTGTTCTTCCTGTTGGTATCGGTACAGCGGTTGGTATGCTTGTAGTTAATTTCCTTTTAAAGAAATTCGATGCAAGACAGCTTTACATCGCATCAGGTATTTATTCACTCTGTGCAAACTGTGCTGCATTCGGTATCGGTTATCTTTATTTCACAACTGGTAACGGAATTTTACAGGTTGTATTCATTATTTTCCTGTTCCTTATCGGTTTACAGTTTGGCGCTTCAAACCTTCTTCCATCCATGTTCCAGGCAGACGTTCTTGAAACTATCGAACTTAAAACAGGTAAGCGCCTTGATGCTTCGTTCCCGTTCGTTATTGGTATCGGCACATTAATCAGTGGTACAATCGCAAGTACAGTTGCTCCACTTCTTCTCTATGGCGATGGTTCAATTATCGGCTATATCCAGCCGACTGACCTTGTGCCAAACCCTGTTCAGAGTCTAGATACTAAAGTTACACTTTTGTTCTTCTACACAATCATGCACGGTATTATGATGTTCCTTGCAGGTGTTCCTTTCTTCTTCTACAAGTTAACAGGTAAGACAAAAGAAGATTACCATGAAGCACTTCTCAAGAAACGTGCAGAATTGGAAAACGAACAGGCAAAATAAAATTTTATAAAATTATTTAAAATAACGGAGTTTCAAAAGAACTCCGTTATTTTAATTTTGTTTTCAAAAAAGTTGCACAAACTTTTTTAATATAACGATAGGAAAAACGTTCCGTTTTTGGTTTGTTTTTACATATATTTGTCGGTTCTTTGTTTATTTTATACAAAAATCAGTTTTTGAACAAAAAATAATTACACATCCTGCAGATATTTCGGTTTTTCATCTCTTTGTGCATATTGCACAATTATCATATATTTTTATTGTGCAAAAGTACTTGACTTTTTGATGATATTCTGTTATTATATAGCCACAACAGAATAAAGGAGGCGGTAAAGTGTATAACGCCGAAAACCAGCAGATAGAACTTGCTGTTGAGTTAATTCACGAGAAATTCTCAATCAAGTCAATTCTCAAGGTCGTTCAGTTACTTAGCTTCGCAGCATAAAAGCTGAACGCAAATTTTCCTTTAGTTTGTTTAATATTTCTGTGTGGTGGGTTTTTCCCAATCCCCAACAAATTTTCCCTTTCCTTTTTCATAAAGTATAACACCAATCCCTATTTTTCCCGCTACACAGAAATTTTTAATATATAGACTTGCAATCGGCAAGTCGCTTAACTAGTTTTCATAATAATTTTTCTCATAAAAAAAGATGGCTGTCGAGAGATTGACAGTCATCTTTTTTTACGTTATACGAATAATAAACTTTATCACTACAATTTGGGGTTTTTCTAATTGAATGCAAAGTGCAAAACGCAAAGTGGAAAACGTTGGAACTGCGTTGCGGTTGTAGAACCCAACCAATTTGGAGTATTGTAGGGGCGATTCAAGAATCGCCCGAATAAATTTTTATGTACCTTTTGGAACGGGTCATTAGTGAATGTCCCCTACAAGGTCAATTCATCATATCAACCATCCCGACAAATTCAAATTTATAAAAAATGGTGGAGCCGTTTGACCCCACCAAAATTGTTATTTGTCATATATCTTTGTTGTTCCGAAAAGACTACGGAAGAAGCCACCGATTTTATTGAAGAATCCTGATTTTGAGTTCATTACAACGCTATCCGTTGCAAGAATATCACCATCCGCACCGTAAACAGTTGCGGTAATTGTTGTTTCACCATTGTTTCTTGCGATAATTGTCAATGTTCCGTCGTCATTTTTTTCGACATCAAACTTATTATTGTCCCAAGACCATTCAATTCTTGCTCCGTCAGGAAGTTTACCTTCAACAACTGTGTGGAGAACAATTCCGTCCTTGTTGCGGATTTCGATTCTTGATGGTTCTTGAATTGAGAAAGTAAAGTCTGTGTCAGGTGTTACAGGCTTTTCAATAACCTTGATTGTGAACGTTGCCGTTTTACCGCTATATGTTACTGTTACCGTCTTTGTTCCTGTTGTTGACATATTAGGGCCTGAAACCGTAAAGCCTGATGTGAGAGTTTTTGTTGTGCCGTCACTCATTGTTACCTTTACAGAAAGTCCACTTGAATTAAATGTATCACCAACATAATACTCTGTTTTTGTTGGTTTAGCTGCAATAGAAATTGATGAAACGGTTACAGGGTCTTTCTGCCATACTGCATAGAGAGTCACATAACCGCCATTGGTTGTTGTAAGATTCTTAACAGATTGTTTATCTGTATAAGTTGCAGATGTAGCTGTTGAAGATTTTGACCAACCAAGGAAAGTATAACCATCTCTTGTAAATGAATTTGCCGACAATGCTTTTGCAGTATCATAAGTAAATACCTGATTATTCATTGTACCGTTACCGCCGTTGGCATTGAATTTAACATTATACGTATTTGCTTTCCACACTGCGTAAAGTGTTGTATTTACTTCTATTGCTATCATTTCTTTAGGTTGAAAATCTGCTATATCAGAAGGATATACCGAAGACCAACCAACGAATGTGTAACCTGCTCGTGTCGGAACAGTTGAACTGATACTAAAGAGTCCATAGCCAGTCTGACTTGCCGGTGCACCGGTACCGCCGTTTGCATTGTATGATAATGTATATATAGGGTTCTTGCTCCACACAGCATAAAGAGTTACAGTACCGCCGTTTGTTGATGTAAGATTCTTAACAGATTGTTTATCGGTATATGTTGCAGTTGTAGCTGTACTGCTTGTGCTCCAACCGAGGAATGTATAACCGCTTCGGGTGGGTTTGGAAGAACTGAGAGTAATGTTTGCATTGTAATCCTTATACTGTGCTGACGGTGCGCCGCTTCCTCCGTTGGCATTATAGGTAATACTGTATCTCTTGGCAATAGTTGTACCGCAAGCAGAGCAACTTTCAAGATAATAGTTTGTAAGCTCTTCACCCACCACTTTATGGTTGTTACCGGTGAAGTTAGCGGGAGCGTAGGAGTTCTTGCAGTCACTAACAGACTGGATCACAAAGGCTGAGCTTGTAATAGGCTTAACGTTTGCCGAGGTAGAACCGAGTCCTGCAGAAAACGCACCAACACCGTAATAGATCTGATCCTGGTCGTCGATATTAAGTCCTGTTGCAAGGGTCTGGGTAAGTCCGTTGGTATTTGAAAGAACGATGCTGTAGGTATCTTCAGCCGTTCTTACAAGCTTAAGGGTAACGGGCGCAGAGCCGTTTGCCATAACGATCTTTCCGTCAAGATTCTTCTTTTCAAGAAGATTGGATGCATTATTGGGGTTTGAAAGATTACCCGCTGAATCAGCCTTAAATACGTTATAGTAATCATAATAATCCTTCACAAAAAATGGAGCATCTTCAGGAAGCGGATCTACTACTCCTCCGCCCAGTTTGTATTC
>CALBQZ010000061.1 GCA_937899735.1 uncultured Clostridia bacterium
GACCGTCAGAATAACGACGACCCATCATAATACGACCTGTAAACTCGTCAACGATGAGCACCTGACCATCTTTTACAACATAGTCAACATCTCGTTTCATAACACCGATTGCCTTAATTGCAAGGTCAAGGTGGTGCTGAAGTGTAAGGTTTTCAACATCAGCAAGGTTTTCAACGCCAAATGCTTTTTCTGCCTTTTTGATACCTCTCTGTGTAAGAGATGCTGTTTTGCCCTTTTCGTCAACTACGAAATCATACTCATCAGGAACAGTATTTTCAATACCCTGCTTTGAGTCGATTTCTTTTACAACATACATTTTAAGGCTTCTTGCAAAGTTGTTTGCCACCTTATAAAGCTCGTTTGACTTGTCTCCCATACCTGAAATGATAAGTGGAGTTCTTGCTTCGTCAATAAGGATTGAGTCAACCTCGTCAACGATTGCAAAGTTATGACCACGCTGAACTCTCTGTTCTGCGTAGATAACCATATTATCACGAAGATAGTCAAATCCCATTTCATTATTTGTACCATATGTGATATCGCAAGCATAAGCTTCTCTTCTCTGTTCACCATCAAGGTCATGAACAATAAGGCCTACTGAAAGACCCATGAAACGATAAAGCTTACCCATCCACTCAGAGTCACGACGTGCAAGATAATCGTTAACAGTAACAACATGCACACCTTTACCTGAAAGTGCATTAAGGTATGCAGGAAGTGTTGCAACGAGAGTTTTACCTTCACCTGTTCTCATTTCGGCAATTCGTCCCTGGTGAAGAACTATACCACCGATAATCTGTACAGGGAAATGACGCATATTAAGAACACGAGCAGATGCTTCTCTACAAGCAGCGAATGCCTCAGGCAAAATATCGTCAAGTGTTTCTCCGTTTTTAAGTCTTTCTTTAAATTCAGGAGTTTTAGCCTGAAGCTGTGCATCTGTAAGCGCCTTATACTCTTCTTCCAGTGCTAAAACTTTTTTCTGAATCGGAATTATTCTTTTAATCTCTCGTGAAGAATAATCACCGAATATCTTTTTAAATAATGACATTTTTTATATCTTTCCTTTCCGATTTACAACGTTTTACAGGGATTCCTGAGTTATTTTGCAACTGCTCAAACTCTCCCACTATTAATTTGGTAACATTATAACATATAAGTTCAAAAAAATCATTAATTTTTTGTGAAAAATTTAAGTATTTTCCTTGATTTATACGACATTTTTTGATATTCTTAATATGTATATAAATTTCTTAATTTAGTTATACAGAAATTTGATTAAGGAGGCGTTCAAAATGACTGACGCAAGAACATTAGCTTACATAAATATGTATGCAGTTCTCGGCACATTGGAAAACCTTTGCGAACTTGATGACAAAGCAAAAGAGATTATTTCAAAACTTGAAAACCCTGTTTCTTTGGCATTCGACGTTAAAGATGGTCCAAGTGCTACACTCACATTCTCTAAAAAAGGATGCCGTATGGAAGATGGCGTCAACAGCAAGTGCGATATTAAAATTCCAGTATCATCTTGCGACAAATTCAACAAAATTATCGATGGTGTTGTTACACCTATTCCAACAAAGGGCCTTACAAAGATTAACTTCCTTTTAAAGACTTTCACCGCCCTTACAGACAGACTTACTGAAGTTATGCGTCCTTCAGCTGAAGCACTTAAGGACCCCGACTTCTTCCGTCTTAACACACTTTGCACTTTCTATACTGTATCTGTTGCAATTTCACAGATTGCTAACCAGGATGCTATCGGTAAATTCAGTGCATCAAACATTGTTGATGGTGATGTTCAGATTAGCATTAAAGATACTGTTTATGCAACACTCCGTGTTAAGGACCATCACCTTATCACAATCAAGCAGGCTTCTGACAAGCCACGTGCAATAATGGAATTCTGCGACCTTAAACTTGCAAATGCTCTTTTCGCTGGTACAGTTAACTCAATCGACCATGTAGGTAACGGTAACATCACAATCCGTGGTCTTATCTCAATGGTTGACAATGTAAACCGTATCCTTGACAGAGTTGCATTGTATCTTGCATAAGGAGGACAACGAAAATGAGTAAATTCCCATTATATAACACAACAAAAAGCCGTGAGATGTTTAATCGTGCATCACAGGTTATTCCTGGCGGTATTTACGGTCACCTAGGTCCTGCTGAAGGTCAGTGGATTCCTGTTAACAGATGGCCATCTTTCGCAGAAAAAGCACAGGGTTCATACTTCTGGGACGTTGACGGCAACAAATACATCGACTATATGTGTGCATATGGTCCTAACGTTCTTGGTTACAACGACCCTGACGTTGACGCAGCTGCTCTTAAGCAGTTAAAACTCGGTAACTGTACAACTGCACCTGGAAAGGTTATGGTTGAGTGTGCTGAAACACTTGTTGATACTGTTGCTTGTGCTGACTGGGCATTCTTCTGCAAGAATGGTTCAGACACAACAACTCTCGCAACTATGGCAGCAAGAGCACATACACATAAAAAGAAGATTATCTTCTTGAAATACTACTATCACGGAGATTTCCCATGGGCACAGAAAATCGACTACCCGGGTATCACTCCTGAAGATGTAGCAAACAACATCATCGTTCCTTGGTTTGACCTTGATGCAATCCAGAAGGCTTATGACGATAACAATGGTGATATCGCTGGTATTATTGCACAGCCTTATGACCACGGTAACTTCAAGGATAACGAAGTTGCTTCTAAAGAATACTGGCAGTCAGTTCGTAAATGGTGTGACGACCACGGTGCAGTTCTCATCATCGACGACGTCCGTGCAGGTTTCCGTCTTGACCTTGCTGGTTCTGACCACTACTATGGCTTCAAAGCAGACCTTATCTGTTTCTGTAAAGCTCTTGCAAACGGCTACAATATGTCAGCTCTTTGTGGTGGCGAACATATGAAGGCAACTGTTTCAGGTATCACATACACAGGTTCTTATTGGATGAGCTCTGTTCCATTCGCAGCTTGTGTTGCTTGTATCAACAAGATGAAGGCTCTTGATACACCAACAATGTTCCGTCGTCTTGGTACAATGGTTACAGATGGCTTCAAGAAAGCTGGTGCAGAGCACGGCTTCGACCTCAGAGTTTCTGGTGAACCAGCACTCTTCTATTTAAGAATTGCTAACGATGACAACCTTATGCTCCATCAGGAATGGGTTGCAGAATGTGTTAACCGTG
>CALBQZ010000062.1 GCA_937899735.1 uncultured Clostridia bacterium
TTGTACGGTTAAAGTCAACGAATGATGAATTACCGCTGTGAACAAGCTTACCTGCGTCTTCTTCCATATGAATCTGCTTGATTCTGATATCTCTTGTACCTTCACTTGTTTTAAGTGTTACGCAACCATCAGTACAGATTGGATGATTAATCTGTGTAATCTGGTATGCACAAGGGAGGTCAGGATAATAATAGTTTTTCTTATCAAATGTTGTGTAACGGTTGATGTTACAGTTAAGCATAAGACCTGCAGTAACAGCAAGTTCGACAACTCTCTTGTTCATAACAGGCAACATACCCGGCATGCCTGAACAAGCAGGACAAACACAATCGTTAGGCTCATTTGCAGCAGAATGACCACCACAAGAGCAGAAAATCTTTGATTCGGTACTTAACTCAACGTGAGTTTCAAGGCCTATAACAAGTTCATATTTCATATTATTTGCCCTCCTTTTCAACGCTATGAGCAAGACTTAAGAGTGTGCTTTCCTGGAAATGGTTACCGATAAGCTGAACACCATTTGTAACAAGAGCAGGAACACCAACAAGGTTTGGCACTGCTGTAAAAACACTCTCTGCGAAAACTTTTCCGAATGCATCCTTAATATCGTATGCTTCGTATGAAGATTTACTGCATACAGGAGTAAGAACTGCATCAAATTCTTTGAATGTCTTTGCAACGCCTTCGGCAACCACACGACGAACACGAAGTGACTTATCAAAGCAATCCTTATAACGATTCTTTGAAAGAACATCAGAACCATAAAGGATAACTGCCTTTGTAAGGAAGTTAAAACCCTCTGTTCTTGAGTTTACATATAATTCGTCAATATTCCTGTATTCCTTTGCACGGTGACCATATTTAACACCGTCATAACGTGAAACATTGTTGCAGGTTTCAGCACACATAAGAATCTGCCATGCTGTATTTGCGATTTCCGGCATTTCACAGTTAACTTCTGTAACTTTCACACCATTTGCTCGGAGTGACTCAGCAAATGCAAGAACCTTTGCCCTTGATTCTTCGTCTGCCTTATCAAGTAAGAATTTGTTAAGGGCAACTTTCTTACCCTTTACATCAGTAACCCCGTAATCATAACTGTCATTGCGAAGGCTTGTGCCATCTTTGTCGTCATGACCTGCAATAACACCCATAATCTCAGCTACTTTTTCAGCATCCTTTGCATAAACACCAACCTGTTCACCTGATGCTGCACAAGAAATCACACCATATCGAGAAACTGTACCATAAGTTGGTTTCAAGAAATCAACACCTGCGAGAGCTGCTGAACGTCTTGTTGAACCATTCATATCAACGCCGAGTGCTGCTTCTACTTCGCCATCTGCTACAAGAGATGCCGCACTACCTGCTAATTTGCTATCCTGTGGTGCATAGTATGAAAATTCACCAACAAGGTCAAGACCAAATTCACCAACATTTGTTTTTCCTGCTACTGTATAGCCTTTTGCTTCAAGACGAGTAACTGCTTCTGCACTGAAAAGTGGCTTAAAGCCATCTAAGATGCGTGAACCTGCAGTTGTAACAACATCTTTCACAAGGAGTGTATCGTCAACTGCGATATTTCCTTTATCAGAAACTTTTGTTGCATAATATTTCATTACTATTCACCTCACTTTACAAGTCTTGGTACCTGCCAGCTGTCGTCATTTCTTTCAGGAGCACCTTCGAGTAAGCTTTCTCTTGAGAAATTCTGCTTGCGTACATCTTCACGAAGTACGTTTTCCATTGGCATAACATGTACCATTTCTTCTACATTTTCCGTATCTATAGTTTTGAGTTTTGCTTCACTGTCTTTCATTGCAGTGAAAATTTCCTGCATAACTGCTTCTTCATCTTCTGTAAGTGACAACTGATTTAACTGTTGTGCATTCGAGAAAGTTGAACGTTTGCCTGTTGCTTTCTTTGTAGCACCAGCAACACTTGCTTGACGCTGTGCAAGAGCACTACCATTACCAAGAAGATGAACATCCTCAAGCTGTTGATTTGTAACTTCACTTGGAGCACCAAGCAACAAGTCCTGAGCATTACCATTAAGTGGGAATGCAATAACATCGAGAATCTTTTCTTCATCAGTAAGAAGCATTACCATACGGTCAATACCAGGTGCCATACCTGCATGAGGAGGAGCACCATACTGGAATGCTGTATATAAAGCATTGAAACGCTTTTTGAGTTCTTCTTCATCATAACCTGCAATTTCAAATGCTTTTTTCATAATTTCGTTATCGTGGTTACGAACAGCACCTGAAGCAAGCTCTATACCATTACAAACAAGGTCATACTGATAAGCAAGAACTTCAGTTGGGTCCTTTGTAAGGAGTGCTTCCATACCACCCTGAGGCATTGAGAATGGGTTATGAGTAAAGATTGTCTCCCCTGTTTCTTCGTCATTTTCATACATTGGGAAGTCAACAACAAAACAGAATTCAAATGCATCGTCACGGATTAAGTCAAGCTGGTCTTTGCCTGCAAGCCAGTTACGAATCATACCTGCTTTTTTCTCTGTTGCATCCTTCTTTTCGTCGCAGATGAAGAAGAGTGTTTCTCCCTCTTTAACACCTGTAAGCTCAGTGATTTCAACCTTCTGTGCGTCACTTAAGAATTTAGCGATAGGACCTGCAAATACACCTTCTTTAAGTGTGATATAACCAAGACCACCGAGGCCTACTTCATTTGATGTTGCAAATTTAAGTGAATCTTCAAAGAATTTCTTTGATTTACCATTACAATCAGCAACAATACCACGAACTGGCTTACCCTTGAATGCAGGGAAGTCAACACCCGAGAAGAAAGCTGTAAGGTCACAGATAAGAAGTGGGTTACGAAGGTCAGGTTTGTCTGAGCCATAAGTCATCATAGCATCTGCATAAGTGATTCTACGGAATGGCTTAGGAGTAACCGTTTTATCTGTAAATGCTTTAAATGTATCGTAAATCAAGTCTTCACAAACATCAAGAACTTCTTCCTGAGTTGCAAAAGCCATTTCAAAGTCGAGCTGATAGAATTCACCAGGTGAACGGTCAGCACGAGCATCTTCATCACGGAAACAAGGTGCAACCTGGAAATAACGGTCAAAGCCTGAAACCATAAGGAGCTGTTTGAACTGCTGTGGAGCCTGAGGAAGAGCATAGAACTTACCCGGGTGCTTTCTTGATGGAACAAGGAAGTCACGAGCACCTTCAGGTGATGATGCAGTAAGAATTGGTGTCTGCATATCAAGGAAGCCCTTTTCCTCCATCTTATTACGAAGATGACGGATAATCATTGAACGCTTAACAAGATTATCATGATTCTTAGGGTTACGAAGGTCAAGGTAACGATATTTAAGACGAACTTCGTCCTTGCTCTGTCTTGATGCTCTTACATCAAATGGGA
>CALBQZ010000063.1 GCA_937899735.1 uncultured Clostridia bacterium
CCATACTGGACTGACGGAATCAAAAAAGAAAACGCATTGTTTGGATCTTGTGATACAGTGTGGCACCACAAGTCTAACCATGCGTCAGCTTCATCAAATATATACTCATTATCTATAAGTCTCTCTGTTATATCACGCGGTAAACATAAGAATCCGTACCCTTCAGTTGTGTATACAGCTCCGTTCATGCATTCCTCGCCGGAGCATTTGATCACCCAGTCTGTGATCCTATAGTCCAATTTTTTTGTTTTTGGATTTAGCGTATATTCTATGTATCCAAGCGAAGTTAGTTTTTCCATAATCTCAAGGGCGATATTTCGGCTCTTAACGCCAAGAATGCTCTTTAACCCCACAATCCCACCAGACCACATTCCGGGGCTTACAGCATTAATGTGGCCACAATATGAAGCTTGTCCCTTGCGGAATGCTGCACGGGATGCAAGCTTGGCCCAGGCACTCATAATTCCTTTGCCTTTAGGCAGATGATTTCGGGGCAGCTTTACCCATTGATACTTCATCAAGCATTTCACAAGGGACACCTCCTTCATTTTTATATAAAAGAAGGGCGACCTCAATAAAGAAGTCGCCCAGCAAGTAGTTTTCTATTAAATTCTAACAACCAGACCAACCAACTGATCTGTAGGGATACCGACAAGAAACCACCCGTCTCCCATTTCAATTCGAGTATGGATCCATTCACCATCGATCAGAACATCTAAACATTCTCCACACCGAAGACCTCCATAATAGTCCATCAATCCAAAGCGAATATCCATTCGGCCACTTTCTTCATCAGTAACCATTGTGCCTTGCCTCATTACAAGATCCTTTTCGGCATCATCGAGTGCCTTTTGTTCCATTTCCTTTTTATAAATCTTTCGAAGATATTCATCAAAGATAGTTCTACGAATCAAAACCTTCTTTCCAATTTTGTATACAGCCCCGGCTTCACGTGCCATACGCGTAAATGATTTCAAACCGAGACCATAATAATCGGCGCCCTGATATAAAGTAATAAAATCGTGCTTTTGCATCTCAATATCCTCGTCATCAAGCATATCCGAGAACATCCAAAGGTTTCCACTCATTTTTATTCCTCCTTAGAAAGCAGGGTGCTTGGCTCATGAAACCTTTCCAAGTACTCTTCGAAGATGTCACGGTTAATAAGAACCGTTCCGTCCATACGGTATATTGCACCAGCTTCACTGGCAAGTTCTAATATTTTCTTGTGTTGCAAACTATACACAATCTCCGCATCTTTATAACGCAAAAACTGTCTGCGGAGTCTTTTGGCACTTTCTCTAACGTCGTTTCTCTTTTTCAGATCGTAGTATGCCTTTGTCTCTTCACTAATCATAGTATTCAGTTCCTTTCAGATAGTAATTGTTGTCATGACAAAAGCAGACCCAACAAAAAGAGAACACCTCTTGAAATTACTTTCAAAAAGTGTTCTCTATACAGCAAGTACTGTATTGTGATTTATCCTTACAACTATTCATTCTGCATCACATTTCTTCAAAATCATATGAAAAAATGTTGTCCATTTGTTGTCAACTCGGATTTGAGATGCTGAAAACCCTTGATTTTACTGGGTTTTTTAGTCCAGAGGCTTCATTGTGGGGAAGAGAATTACGTCACGGATTGCCTGACTGTCTGTAAGGAGCATTGTCATACGGTCAATACCGAAACCGATACCACCTGTTGGTGGCATACCCAATTCAAGAGCATAAAGGAAGTCTTCATCAGTTGTATTAGCTTCTTCGTCACCGAGGGCGAGAAGTTCTTCCTGAGCCTTGAATCTTTCTCTCTGGTCGATTGGGTCATTAAGTTCTGAATAAGCATTTGCCATTTCCCAACCATTCATGAAGAACTCAAAACGTTCAACATAGTTAGGGTCTTCTGGCTTTTTCTTTGTAAGTGGAGAAATCTCAATTGGGTGGTCCATAACGAATGTTGGCTGAACAAGGTGTTCTTCAACAAACTCTTCAAAGAAGAGATTAAGGATATCACCTTTTTTATGATGCTTTTCAAATTCAACATGACGCTCTTTTGCAACTGCATGAGCTTCCTCTGTTGAATGAATTTCGTTAAAGTCAACACCTGAATATTTCTTAACTGCATCGAGCATTGTAATTCTCTCAAATGGCTTACCTAAATCCATTTCAATACCGTTGAATACGATTTTTGTTGTGCCGAGAACTTCCTGAGCAACATAACGGTAAAGATTTTCTGTTAAATCCATCATACCGTGGTAGTCAGTATATGCCTGATAGAGTTCCATAAGTGTAAACTCAGGATTATGTCTTGTATCAAGACCTTCGTTACGGAAAACACGACCAATTTCGTAAACTCTTTCCATACCACCAACGATAAGACGCTTTAAGTAAAGTTCAAGAGAAATACGAAGTTTAATATCAGTATCAAGTGCGTTGAAATGAGTTTCAAATGGTCTTGCTGCTGCACCACCTGCATTGTAAACAAGCATTGGTGTTTCAACTTCCATAAAGCCCTCACCATCAAGGTATTTACGAACTGCACTGATAATCTTTGAACGGTTGATAAGAGTCTGTTTTGACTCCTGATTCATAATGAGGTCAATATATCTCTGACGATATCTCATATCAGTATTTGTAAGACCATGGAATTTTTCAGGGAGAATCTGTAAACTCTTTGAAAGAAGAGTTACATTTGTTGCATGGATTGAAATTTCACCGGTTTTTGTTTTGAAAACTTCACCCTCAATACCGATAATATCACCTATATCAAGCTTCTTGAAGCCTTTGTATTCTTCTTCACCGATGCTATCTCTTGCAACATATGACTGAATATTGCCCTTTAAGTCCTGAATGTTACAGAATGAAGCCTTACCCATAACACGCTTTGACATCATACGACCTGCAACACGTACAGTTTTGCCTTCAAGCTCATCAAAGTTATCTTTAACATCAGCACTATGATGTGTCTGGTCATATTTAGTGATTACAAATGGGTCTTTGCCCTCTTCCTGCAGAGCCTTTAACTTTTCCTGACGAATACGTTGTTGTTCACCTAAATCAAGTTCAGGCTGATTTTGCTTAATGTTATCTGCCATTTTATTCACCTTATCTTGTGATATCTACGATTTTGAATTCAAGTGTACCGTTTGGTACTTCGATAGTAACCTTATCGCCTTTTTTGTGACCGATAAGAGCTTTACCAACAGGAGATTCATCTGAAATCTTACCTGCAGCAGGGTCAGCCTGTGCAAAACCTACGATTGTATATGTGAAAGTCTTTTTCGTTTTATCTGTAAGTTTAACAGTTGAACCAATATGAATGTTTTCGTTACCAAGCGACTCAACATCAAGAATTTTTGCATTTTTGATGATGTACTCGATTTCGCTGATTCTTGCTTCGAGTTTAGCCTGGTCATTCATAGCCTCGTCATATTCACTGTTTTCTGACAAGTCACCGAAGCTCTTTGCAAGTTTAATTTTTTCTGCAGCTTCTTTTCTACCCTCAACCTTTAATTGGTCAAGTTCAGCCTCAAGTTCTTTAAGGCCTTCTATTGTGAGTAATGTTTCCGCCATTTTAAAAACTCCTTTAAATTCGGATTTTGGGCATAACTAAACAAGCAGTTATACTGCCCTAATTAGAGTATATTATATTAAAAATTTCCAGTTGTGTCAAGAGAAATGAACATCTGTCACACTCTTTTTTTCATTATTCATACTTATTGTTTCAAAAACACCGTCTGCAAGAGAAAAAACACCACAAAGTTCATAGAGTGCCGAGTAAAAATCATACTTGTTTATAGTTTCTGGTTTGAGATAATTGTATATTTCAGGGACAACAAAATCTTCTCCGTTATTTATTATGGTTTTCTTATTATCACCACATATTTCCATAACATTATTATCAAGGTCTATGACGATTCTCTCGCCATTACTTTCATTCTTAAAAATCGGACACAAGCCAGTATTCTCCGTTATTTCTTCACAGACTGAATTATATTTCTCCCTTTTCAAGGTCACAATTGCAAGTGTTGAGCAGTACTTACACAGTCTTTCTGCAAAATCAGTATTAGATGCTTTTTCGTCCACAAGACATATTGGCAACGGAGAATTATTTATGTCATTTGCACTGAGAATCTCAACAAAAGTATTCTGCATCATTTTATTGTATAATTTGTTGCTTTTAAAAAGTCCGAAGTCATCAGTTTCAGGTAACAAATCATAATCATTTGTAACCATACGTTTTGAACATTTACCCACACAGTCAAGTATTTTCTGGCAATTCACCCCTCTGTTACCCACTCGGACATTCAACTGATAAAAGGGAGCTCCTTTATAAATCCCCACAGTTTTCACATCATATTCATCCCTGATAAAACAACCGAAAAGCTTTTCAAAGATATTATTATTTCTTTTACTGATATTAAGAACGGTGAACATAAAAAATCCCTCCACACTTATATTATGTGAAGGGACTATGTTTTATTTATTTATTACCTAAAATATCCATAGCTTTCTGATACTGCAAATCTTCTTCATATGTAAGCATTTCAAGTCTTTCATTCTGTTCCGCAGACAGTTCTACGACGAAATCAGGTTCTAAACCGACTCCGTTAAAGCTATCACTCTTATAAGGAAGGAGTTTTGCAACTGTCAAAGCTACTGCACTACCGTCATTGAGCTCAAAAATTTTCTGCATTGTACCATTACCTGCAGTTTTTACTCCTACAATACGTGCAAGACCGAAATCTCTTAAATCGCAGGCAAACAATTCCGCTGCACCTGAAGTATTTGAATTCACAAGAACAATCATTGTGAAATTAACGCTATCCGAGTCAGATGCAAATGTTTCAATAATATTTCCGTTTTTATCAACAGCCGTTGCCACTGCATTAGTGCCCTCTGTTGCCACAGGAACTATCATATCAATACATTTAACAACATTAGTAATAAGACCTGTATTGTTGTTACGGACATCAAAAATTACCGACGCAATATTCTTATCCATCATATATTTCAGGGCAGATTCAAGTTCTTTTGCAGTCGTACTGTAAAAAGCATTTATTTTGATGTATCCTACATCATCCGTTACGCTGTAATAAACAGTTTGAGCAGAGTACCCTCTTGCAACTGAAACTGTATTTTCAGTACCATTATGAACAAAAGTTACCTGAACATTAGTAAGCTTTGCTCCCTCAAGGCTTTCAAGCAATTCGCTGTAATTTGATGCTGTAACATCGACACCGTCAACAGCAGTAATTACGTCACCTTTTGAAATTCCCTGAATTTGTGCAGGAGACCCCGCAGATACTTCAGATATATAAATATTATTTTTTTTACTGTCGTAAACAGCAACAACGCCTATACCAACTTTATTGCCCTTTTCTTCTTCCTTGTATCTTGCATAGTCATCAGGGGTCATATAATAACTGTATTTGTCACCGATACCAGCAACATAACCGTCGGACATCATTGTGTTAAGCAGGTTTTCGTTGATTTCACCGTAATAATTCTTTCGGATTAACTCGTCAAGCTCAGAAACGGTTGAATACACACCTGAACGTGCTGATACGTCATTAATGATGTCATTATATACACCCATGGCAACTAACATGGTTGCGGTAATTGTAATTGCCACAGCAAGAAAAACCAAAGATACGGCAAGTCCTAATGATATTTTTTTATTCACAGGAAATCACCCTTTATGATTTGCGTACGTATGGTAAATAGTTTTCAGGGTTAACTCTGTTGCCGTTAAGACGCATTTCAAAGTGAAGATGCGAACCTGCAACAGGGTTAGCAGCTGAAGGACGAGGCCAACAGTTACCTGTATTACCAATAAGACCAATTACCTGACCTTGTACAACTCTATCGCCAACATTAAAATATCGCACGTCCATATGAGCATAAAGTGAACTCAATCCATTACCATGGTCAATATTGACATAATGTCCATAACTTGATGATGCATATGTTGATTTTGTTACTGTACCTGATGCAACAGCATAAACCTTTGCACCCTTTGAGGTGTAATATGTTTTACCATTAAACACACGGTTAGCTGGGTCACAAAAGTCAACTGATGCTGTACCACGAGAAGAGTGGGAAGCAAAGTCAGCAGAATAATATGCATTCGCACCCTGAACTGGAGCTATTAAACCTTTTGATGAAACTTTAAAATTATGGTTTACAGGTCCATTGTCAATTACACCGCTACCTGATGAACCTGAGTTACCGATTTCCTTATCCAATGCAGCTGAAAATTCAGCCTTTTCTTTTTCAGCCTGTGCCATCAACTGCTGATAATATGCACTTTTTTCACTATATGTAGCAAGAATCTTATTCTGTTCCTTGATATTCTTTTCATTTCGTGCCTGAGTTGCTTCCAACTCGTTCATTTTACCCTGGAACACGTTCATTTCAGCCTGCTGTTCAGCACGGTCACTTGCGAGAACTGCTTTTTTCTCTTCTTCTTCAGCCCGTTTTGAATCCAAATCTGATTTTAACTTATTTAACTCCTTGATTTGATTCTGTAATCCCTTTACAACCTCATCATCATGCTTTGAAACCTGACGAAGAAGCTCACTACGAGCAAGGAAATCAGAAAAATCAGTAGCATTAAGGAATATTTCCAACTCAGATGTTTCTCCTGCTATATAGGCAGCTCTGAGTCGTTTTGCAAGAAGCTCACGAGTTCCTTCGATTTGCTTATCCTGCTCATCAATTTTATCGTTTGTTTCTTTAATTTCTTTTTCAAGAGTCTGTATTCTAGCCTCAAACTCTTTGATTTGCGCAGTCAATTCGTTAATCTTCTGACGGATTGGAGCCATTTCTTTTTCAAGGGCTTCAACCTTCTTATCAATAGCACGGCTCTGTTCCTGAAGAGCTTTAAGCTTTTCTTTAGCATTAGCCTGTCCCTGTGCCGCATTAGCAATCTGTTGCTCATATCTGTCAATCTCTGCTTCAAGTTCAGCGATAGTCTTTGCAGGAGCAGTGAAAGTAAGAGACGAGAGAATAATTGTCAATGAACAGATTACTGCAAATATTCTTGTACTAGTCTTCACTTACAACACTCCCCTGTTCTTTAAGATATTTGCCCATAGAAATAAGACTTCCCACAGAACCTGTGAACATACCGATTACCATAAACAATACTAAAATATAACCTGCATACTGAAGGAATCCGATAGGTGTGAACAAAGCAAGCATATCCTTAAAGACATAAACTACACCCTGATACAGTCCTGCCAACACACCAAATGATACAAGGCTTGAAATGATACCAATTACAACACCTTCAACCATAAACGGCCAACGGATAAACCAGTTTGTTGCACCAACAGCTTTCATAATGCTGATTTCAAGCTTTCTTGAGAACATTGTAATACGGATTGTATTTGCAATAATGAACAATGAAACAATGAATAGAAGTGCAACCATACCTGCAATAACAGCTGTAACACCCTGACGGATATTTACAAGTTTGTCAGCAACGTCACCATTTTCACGTACTGTTTCAACGTTTGCTGTTGCACGCAGCTGAGCAACTGTTTCATTGAAATGTGTCATATCCACAACGGAAACCTTAAAGGCATCAGGTAATGGATTTTCCATATCCTTAAGAAGCTCAGCATCACTACCCATATCCTCTAACTGTGCTTTAAAAGCTTCTTCTTTTGAAACGAAAACACAACTTTCAACATTATCCATTTTCTTAATTGTTGTTTCCATATTCTGAACATCCGCGTCACCGGTTCCGTCCTGAACATAAACCATAATAACGTTCTGGCTTTCGATATTATCAAGCAATGCGTTGATATTGAAGAAGAGCATTGCACCAAGACCGATAATAACAAGACATGCCATAAGAACTGTAATTGACGCCAATGACATGAGTCTGTTTACCCAGACATTGCGGAAACCCTCTTTTGTAAGATAACCTAAACTTGCACCTTTCATTGAGCGTCACCCCCGTTCTCATTCTCAGTTATGTAGGCTGAATAATCCTCGTCACCCGTTGAAACAGGCTCGTCCACACCATAAGTTTTCATAAACTCTTCAAGTTCCTTATCACTGTTTGGCTGAGCATAGAATGACGTTGCGGGTTTATCCTCAGCAATCTCAATAGACTTAACTTCTTCACGGAATTGATTAACATCTTCTAGAAGTTCTTGTTCAACTGCTTCTTTAAGTTCAGCCTGAGTTTCATATACGATTGTTTCCTCGACAACCTCATGTGTGTCAATTTCTTCATATTGCTTTTCGGCTGTATCTGAAACAACTTCACCCTGACTGATTGTGATTACACGGTGGTTAAAACGACGAACAAGTTCATGTTCGTGCGTAACCATAACAACTGTTGTACCATTAGCGTTGATGTGGTTCAACAAATCAACAATTTCATATGACATTTCAGGGTCAATATTACCTGTTGGTTCATCGGCAACAATTATACCTGCATTGTTAACAAGTGCACGAGCAAGAGCAACACGCTGCTGCTCACCACCGGAAAGCTGTGTCGGCAACTGTCTTGCCTTTGAATTAAGACCAACAAGGCTTAAAACATAAGGAACTCTCTTGCTGATTTCCTTTTCCTTTGCACCGATAACACGCATAGCAAAAGCAACATTATCATAAACTGTCATATTAGGAATAAGACGGAAATCCTGGAAAACAATACCCATTGTTCTACGGAATTTCGGAATATCCTTCTTCTTAATTTTATTAAGGTCGTAATTATTGATAATAACGGAACCACTATTAGGCACCTGTTCACGCATGATTATCTTGAGAAATGTACTTTTACCTGCGCCTGAAGCACCTACAATAAATACAAATTCACCATCGTTGATTGTTATTGAAACATCTTTAAGAGCATTTGTTCCATTGTCGTATGTTTTTGAAACATGCTTAAATTCAATCACGTTATGCACCTTTCCTTTATTATAAATTCTGAAAATTAACTGATTCTGAACACAATAACACACAATAAGTCATTGTTGCGTTTAATTATACCACAAAATGTTGTATTTGTAACGCTTTTTAAAGAAAGTTCACATTTATCGTCACTTTGCATAATTTTATAATCGAACAATATGCAATTTGCATAAAATTGCAAAACAAAAAGCAGGGTTTATCACCCTGCCGTAAATGTTTAGTATTTAATTGGGTTTGCGTCGAGGTATTTTTTAACCATCAGCGCTACTTTAAACACGATTGCATCGTCAAACTCACGAAGGTCAAGACCTGTAAGCTTCTTGATTTTCTCAAGACGATAAACAAGTGTATTTCTATGAACGAACAATTTTCTTGATGTTTCAGAAACGTTAAGGTTGTTCTCAAAGAATTTCTGAATGGTGAAAAGTGTTTCGTGGTCAAGACTTTCGATTGAACCACGTTTGAAAATCTCATGAAGGAACATTTCGCAAAGAGTTGTAGGAAGCTGGTAGATAAGTCTTGCAATACCTAAATTTTCATAGCTTACGATTGTTTTTTCAGTATCAAAAACCTTACCAACCTCAAGTGAAACCTGAGCTTCACGGAATGAACGAGCCAAATCTTTAATGTTGTTAATTGTTGTACCAATACCAACAAGAACATGTGTATAGTATTCTGTACCCAATGAATCAGCTATTGAACGAGCAAGTTTTTCAAGGTCCTTACCCTCAATATTATTTTTAACTTCTTTAACCAATGCAATATCAGTATCGTTGATATTGATAACAAAGTCCTTTGCCTTATCAGGGAACAAGTCCTGAATAACATCAAAAACAGAAACATCGTTTTTCTCTGTAATTCTGATAAGGAGAACAACTCTTGTTACATCATTATTAAAATGAAGTTCCCTTGCCTTTATATAAATATCACCAGGAAGAATATTATCAAGGATAACATTCTTAACGAAATTACCACGGTCATATTTTTCATCATAGTATTGCTTGATTGAAGAGAGAGACACAGAAAGAACTGAAACATATCGACCTGCGATATCATCATCACCCTCTACAAAAATTGCATATTCAGGATGCATATGAGTTCCAAAAGCTTTATATGTATATCCGTCTATAACAACGTTATCTACACCTGCAAACACATCTGCCACCGCATTTGACTGAACCTCACCGATACGGCTCAATTCGCTGCAAGAGATTACAGTTCCTGTTTCATCAAGAACACCGAAGGTTCTATCAATAACCTCAGTCATCTGATGAACAATACCCTGAAACAACCTGTTTGACATGGTTATACCACCTTTTATACAAATTAACCATTAAGATACTATGTATTTTACACAATTAAATCCGTTTTTGCAAGTAAAATTTTTATATTTTTCGAATTTTTAAAACAAAATACACAAATTTTCGCATATTTTTTGGTGAATTCACGCATTTTAGTTATTTTTTAACTTTAATTTTCTTTGTTCAAAATGACTAAATATTTTTAGTCGGTCTTATCAAACACAGCTCATCCGGGGTTATTTCACGACATTCTCCCGGTTTTAATGAACTATCAAGCTCCAGATTACCCATTTTTGAACGATGAAGTGATATAACCTTATTTCCTACTGCAGCAAACATCCTTTTAACCTGATGATATTTACCCTCGCAAATCATAATTTTAACAAAAGGCTTGTCCCCATCTTCAATGATTTCCGCCTTTGCTTCTTTAAGCACCGTGCCATCAGCCAGGGTTATCCCATTTTCAAGCATTTTGATTTCAGCTTCACCTAAACTATGTTCAAGCCCTGCAATATATGTCTTGAATATATGGTTTTTCGGAGAAAGAATCTTATGAGCAAATTCACCATCATCAGTTATCAGCACAAATCCCGTTGTGTCTTTATCCAATCTGCCTGCAGGAAAAAGTCCTTTACGATAAAGTGAGTCAGGGACAAGGTCAACAACTGTTTCATCCTGTTCACTTTCACTTGCAGAAACAACACCCTGTGGTTTATTCAGCATAATATAAATATGCTTTTTTAATGTCAATTCTTCCCCATTCAGGAAAACTGAATCACCGTTCTCATCAATTTTCAGGGAACTATCCTTAACAACAACTCCATTAACCGTGACAAGACCTTTTCTTATAAGTTCTTTTACGTCACGGCGAGAGAGTGTGCCTTGGGAGGCAAGTATCTTATCAAGTCTTTCCATTTAAAACATCCCATCACGGTTTTGAGAATCCGTGCATAAAGCCATCTAATTCAACAGAACAGATGTCTCCACCTATGACAATTCCATCGTGAACTAAAATATTTGCATGTATGCACTCACTATTCTCATAACCCTCGTAGTTTTTTACTGTATATGTCCATTGTTTTACTCGGACATCAGCATATTCAGTCAGGTCAAATCCCTGTTCTTTCTGAATTTCATTATAGGCATTATAAGTATCGTCAAAGGTAGCAGGTATAACTATCTCTTTTATCTCAACAGGTTCTTCATCCACTTCCCAATCAAACTGTGAAAGGAACGCCATCCGTTCCTGATGGGTTGATGCTTTGAGACTAATACTGCCATCACTACTTGTCTGTTTACTTTCACGGGATAACACTACCAGTGAGACTATTGTAAACACCACAAACAAACCAACTGACAACACTTTGATATGCTTCGACTGAACTGAATATACAAACATAAGACAAACACCTCGAACACTATTTATATAAATAAATATGCGACGAGGTGATAAATTATAATATTATTTAGATTATACTAAATTTGGAACAATATAAATTGCTTTATTCGTCCACACGCTTTGACTGTGATGCAGCCTTTAAGTGCTGACGTGCACGACGGATTTCATTAACTGAATTTGTGAGAGTTTCGTCAGCAACAGCAACGATGCTTTCAACATATTCGCTAGCACTTGTACGCATCTCTTTTGACCAAGCTCTTGCCTGCTCTGTAAGTTCAGTTGCAGATGCTCTTGCCTGCTCAACGATTTCGTTTGCAGTCTGTCTTGCCTGCTGAATAATTTCTTCAGCCTGAATCTCTGCGCCTCTTGTAATCTCATCTTCAGAAATGATTTCTTTTGCACGAAGGTGTGCTTTTTCGATAATCTTATCAGCATTATCCTGTGCACCAACGAGAATTTCCTTTCTTTCTGATGCGATTTTTCTTGCCTGCATAAGCTCATCAGGCATATTGAGTCTTATATCCTCAATAGCAGTTTTGATGGCATTGGCATCAACAAGAAGATTTGATGTGAAAGGCATTGTTTTTCCTTCCTCAAGTATAGATTCAATTTCTTCAAGTAAGCTTTCAATTGTCATTTGCTCACACCTCTTTTAATTCTTTTAACTATATCATCACGAATTACCTCAGGAACAAAATCACTTATGTCCCCTCCCAATTCGCAAATTTGCTTTACTACACTTGAACTCAGGTACAAATTTTCAACCTTTGTATTCATAAACACTGTTTCAAGCTGACTGTTGAGTTTTTTATTCATCTGTGCCTGCTGGAATTCATATTCAAAGTCGGACACAGCACGAAGTCCCTTAACAACTGCTACAGCACCTTTTTCCCTTGCATACTCGGCAAGCAATCCCTCGTATGTGTCAACCTCGACATTTGTAAACTCTTTTGTACAACGTCTGATAAGGTCAGCTCTTTCTTCAGGTGAGAAGCAAAAATTCTTCTTTGATGGGTTTTTCATAACCACCACAATCACCTTGTCGAAAAGTGCTGAGCTTCGGCTGATAATATCAAGATGCCCATTAGTTACCGGATCAAAACTACCTGGACAAATTACAGTTTTCATATTTCTCACTTATTCTTTCTGTATGCGGTAATCTTAATCTTACCGTATCTGTACTCACGGTATATGCTGAACTCCCCTGCTGTTTCAGGTAAAACCTCTCTCAATTCACTTTCGCAGAGAATCACACCATAATCATTCATTTTTTCGGCTACAACCGGTAATACATTATCTAAAATCTGTTTGTTATATGGTGGATCAAGGAGTGCAATATCAAACTTATCGTGACTGAGTCCGATATACATTTTTCCGTCACCACAGAAAACACTTGCACGTTTTTCAAACCCTACAGATTTAAGATTTTGTTTTACAATATCGATAGAACGGTTTGATGAATCAACAAATGTACAATGTTTAGCACCACGGCTTAATGCCTCAATACCCAACTGTCCTGAACCTGCAAACAAATCAAGCACGGATGCGCCTTCCAGTTCAAACTGGATAATATTGAACATACCCTCTTTAACTCTGTCAGTTGTAGGTCTTACATCCTCACCCTCAAGAGTTATAAGTTTTCTGCCCCTTGCTTCACCTGTTATTACTCTCATATGTTCACTCCGTTTTTATCAATACATGGTATTATCTCATTTTTTTGTCTATTTGTCAAATTTTTCAGGGTTTTTTAGTGAAAATCAGCCGTTTTTCAGTGAAATGAGCAAATTTTCAAGGTCATTTACCGTTTCTACGATATATTCTGCCCCTTTTTCTTCAATAATTTCACGGTCACGGAATCCCCAAAGTACACCAACGGATACAAGTCCTGCATTCTTTGCAGTGAGAATATCAGTATCAGCATCACCCACAAAAATTGTATTTTCCTTTTCACTACCGAGGATTTCAATGGCATAAAAAGCTCCGTCAGGCGCAGGTTTATTTGGTCGGTTATCAACACTACCTACAACCAAATCAATGTTTTCCCCAAACATTCTCTTACATAAATCCTGAGCAGCATAATCAACTTTATTAGTAACAATAGCTGTTTTAAAACCTGCTTTTTTAATATTACCAAGCATTTCGTTTATGCCATCATAAGGAGCTGTTTTATCTTCCATATGTACTTTATAATAAGCATTGAAGTCGGCAAAACAAGTTTCAAAAACATCTGCAGGGATATTCTCCGGTACTGCTCTTTCCATTAAAACTCGGATTCCGTCACCAACAAAGGAACGGATTTCAGATAATGTTCGCAAAGGAAAACTCTGTTTTGCAAGTGCAAAGTTCACACTATCACGCAAGTCTTCGAGAGTGTTTAAGAGTGTTCCGTCCAAGTCAAAAATTATTGTATCAATCATCATTTTCTCCATTATAATAATTATAAATTTTTTCTGCTAATTCCTTATTGATACCCTTAACCTGACAAAGGTCAGTAACAGTGGCATCTATTATTTTTTTAGTTGTTTTAAAGACTTTCAAAAGTTCTTGTGCTTTCTTTTCACCGATTCCATCAATTTTTGTGAGTGAAAGCTCAAGTCCTCTCTTTGTATGCTTTTTGTGATGGAAGCCGACTGAAAAACGATGGACCTCTTCCTGAATTTCGGAAACAAGAGTAAAGACACTTCTTGTGGAATTTATTGCAATTTCTCCTCCATCACCCGTTATTGCACGGGTTTTATGTTTTGAGTCCTTAACCATACCAAAAAGTGGCACATCAATACCCATTTCATTAAGAACATCTCTTACAACGCTTACCTGCCCTTTACCACCGTCAAGTAGAATCAAATCAGGTAATTTGCCAAAACCTTCTTGGGCATTTTCATCTTTGATTTTAAGGTACTCATTAAATCTCCGTGAGATAACCTCTCGCATTGAGCCATAGTCATCTTGTCCCACAAAAGATTTGATATTAAAGGTACGATACGCACGTTTTAATGGTCGTCCATTCTTAAACACAACCATACCCGCAACATTGTCTTCCCCACCTGTGTGGGAAATATCGTAGGACTCAATATATTCAGGTGTTTTTGGAAGTGCAAGGAGAATCTTTAACTCCTCAAGAGTCTTGAATGTGCCTGACTGTTTTCCTTTTTTCTGCGCAAGTTTTTCGTAGGCATTCTCACGACACATATTGACCAGCTTTAAGCTCTCGCCCTTTTGCGGAACTGTAATGTTACACTTTCTACCTCTTACATTTGTAAGATGTTGCTCCAACAAATCCATATCGTCAAAGTTTTCGTCAACCATAACTTTATTTGGCACAGCTCGATTCATTCCATAATACTGAATAATGAAATTACAACGGATATTCTCCACAGTTTTGTCACTGTCAAAGAAAAAGTGTTCACTGTCGCTGAGTTTACCCTTTTCAAATCTTAAAACAGCAATACAGATATTTTCATCAGTTGTTGCAACAGCAAAAACGTCCTTGGATTCGTTGGTTTCGCTGACAACCTTCTGTTTCGACTGCATATTCTCAATAGCACGGATTCTGTCACGGTATTTTCCTGCGTTTTCAAAATCAAGATTTTCCGCACAGGTATTCATTTTGTTTTTCAAGTCTTTTATAATCTTTGAAATATCCCCATTAAGAAAATCAACAGCATCTTTCAAGGCTTCGTCATACTCGGCTTTGGAAATTTTGCCCGTACACACACCCATACAACGATTGATATGATAATTAAGACAAGGTCTGCCCTTTCTTATATCTCTTGGAAAGGACTTATTGCACTGTGGCAAACGAAAAATCTTATTAGCTTCGTCAACGGACTGTTTTACAGAATATGAACTTGTAAATGGTCCTATATACCTTGCATTTTCATCGTCTTTTTGCAGAACAGCAGTAATTTTCCCATAAGGTTCATTAGTAATTTTTATATAACTATAACCCTTATCATCCTTTAAAAGAATATTATATTTTGGTTGATGTCGTTTAATAAGACTTGCTTCAAGAACCAATGCCTCAAACTCGCTATCGGTCAGAATATAATCAAAATCATCAACATTTTCAACCATTTTTCGCACTTTAATCGAGTGTTTATTCTGTGAACCAAAATACTGACTTACTCGATTTTTAAGTTTTTTTGCTTTACCGATATAGATAATTCTCTCCTGTTTATTCTTCATAATATAAACACCGGGAGTCATTGGCAATTTCATTGCTTTTTCACGGAGAATATGCATTTTTTCGTTCACAGAATTCACCACCTTACTTCTTTATCTATTGTAACATAAAACTACAAAAAAATAAAGCACATCAAAATGATGTGCCCTAATTTCCTTGATTATTCAGCAAAGCCTGTTTCAACAAGTTTTACGAGTTCATCAACAGCTGTTTCTTCGTCAGGACCGCCTGCGAGAATACGGATTGTTGTGCCACCCATAATTCCGAGTGAAAGAACACCGAGAAGACTCTTTGCATTTACTCTTCTGTCTTCTTTTTCAACCCAGATTGATGATTTGAATTCATTTGCTTTCTGGATAAAGAATGTTGCAGGACGTGCATGCAAACCAACTTGATTTTTAACTTCTACATCTTTAGTATACATAGTCTCATTCTCCCAAATGAAAATTATTCGATAACATTTTCATACACTTTTGTTACTAATATATTATATCACAAAACTTTTCATCGTCAACGAAAAAACTCATAGTTTTTGCTCTAAAAAGATATTTCAGTCAGCGTAACAAAAACAAGTTTTTATAAAGTTTTTTCTTTGTGCAATATTACCACAATACTTTGTAGTTTTTGTGTAATATCCATATTTTTCTGTTTAGTTATAAATTGGATGGTGTGCAGGTGGTGTTTCTGGTGTTAAAACACTAAATTCCATTCCACATGCTTTATAATACTCAATAATATACGGCAATGACTCTAATGTAAGTTTTTTGTTATCGTGCATAAGTACAATAATATTCTGTGCACCTCTTGGGAATTTACTACAATAACGCAACTGGTCAGAAATAGTTTTTGCTCCCTCAGCATCTCCATTTGTGCAATTCCAGTCAAAGTAGTAATATCCTTTATCTGCAACGGATTTTGTAAGCTTTGTCATAAGCCCTTTTTCATACTTTTTACTTATAACATTACTACCACCACCTGGGAAACGAATCAACTTTGTTTCCACACCGGTTTCTTTCTTTACCACTTCATTTATCTTGTTTAAATCGTCGAAGTATGCCTGCTCAGACTGATAAACTACATCATATTTATGAACATATGCGTGCAAACCTATCTGATGACCACGGTTAACAATTTCCTTCATAAGGTAGTTCTGCTTGCCGTTAACAACAAAAAATGTCGCCTTAACACCATACTTATCAAGCACGTCAAGAATTCCCTTTGTGTAAATTGACGGACCATCATCAAATGTCAAATATACAGTCTTGCCCTTAGCATCCACAATTTCAGGGATAATGATTTCATTAGGGTTATTAGGTTCCTTGCTTACAGGCTCCGTAGTCGGTGGTACAGCTGGTTCTTCAGTTGTTGTTTCCTGAGTTGTACTTTCCTCTGTAGTTGGTTGGGTTTCACTTTGCATCTCAGTTGAGGTTTCGGTAGTTGAACTCATAGAAGTTTCAACACTGCTTGTGCTTTGCTGGACATTGATACTACTCTTACTATTTCTCAATCCAAAAGCAATTGTTGTAACAACAGAAAACAACATGGCAAAGGAAACCACAATAATTGCTATATCAAAAAGTTTTGATTTTGTTTTACTAAAGTCCACTTGTATCTTCCTTGTTATATATTTCTTCTAAAAATTTTCTTTCTTTTTCTGTTAAATCTGCTGTCTCCAGCATATCGGGTCTGTGTTTTGCAGTCATTAAAATTGATTGTTCGCGACGCCATTTTTCTACATTGCCATGGTGACCTGAAATAAGAACATCAGGCACTTTAATACCATTCCACTCATAAGGTCTTGTATATTGCGGATATTCGAGGAGTCCATTATAATGGCTTTCCAATTCTTTTGCCTCATCGTTTGGCAAAACTCCTTCAAGCATTCTTGAAATTGAATCAGCAAGAACTAATGCAGGCAACTCACCACCTGTAAGCACATAATCGCCTATTGAAATCTGTTCATCAACAAGAGTGTCAATAACTCTTTGGTCAACACCCTCATAATGCCCACATAGGATTGTTATTTCAGGCAGCTCAGCCAATTCCTTAACCTTTTTCTGAGTAAGGACTTCACCACAGGGCGACATATAAATCAAGTGATTTTTATTTTCACTTTTTTCACAGATAGCCTTATAGCAATCTGCAATAGGTTGAGTCTGCATAAGCATACCCATACCACCACCGTAAGGAGCATCATCCACTCTACGGTGTTTGTCCCGTGTGTAATCCCTTATATTTATACAATTTATTTCCACATATCCATTTTCCCTCGCTCTGCCGATAATACTCTCAGAAAGTACGGTTTCACACATTTCAGGGAAAAGTGTCATAATGTTAATCTTCATCGTCAAAAAGTCCCTTTATAGGATTGATTTTTACAATGCCTTCTTCCACATCAACAGATATAACAACCTGCTTTATCGCAGGAATAAGCACTTCACCTTTCGGTGTTTTAATATGCCAAACATCATTGGCACCAGTTTCACTTACGTCAGTAATGACACCCAATTCTTCACCTGTATTATCGTCAATGACTTTACAGTCAAAAAGCTCCTGAATGAACCAGGTACCTTTAGGGAGTTTTGCGTCACTGCGTTTCATATAAAGCACTTTGTTTTTAAGTGTTCGTGCTTTATCAATATCATCAATACCATCAAGCATCAAAATTGCCACGTTTCCATGAGGACGGGCAGAAATTACCTTTATACTCTGTTCGCCTTTGTTGTCAAAATACAAGGTTTTAAATTTCTTTACAAAATCAGGGGTATCACACCAAGGGTTAAAACGCATTTCGCCCTTTATTCCGTGAGTTGATACTACTTGTCCCAATTCAAGATATTCTTTAATCATAAATAAATCCCTTTTACAGTTACAAAAGGGCAAGCAGTAAAAACTGCATGCCCATTGCAATCTTAGTCGATGTCGACCTGAACTTTTTCACCTGTACGAGTTGCACCAGCTTTAACAACTGTTCTGATAGCCTTTGCAATTCTGCCCTGCTTACCGATAACTCTGCCCATATCAGCTTCAGCGACGTGAAGGTGATATACGATAACGCCACGGTCATCTGCTTCGTCAACAGTAACAGTAACAGCGTCAGGATTTTCAACAAGTCCTTTTACTATTGTAATAAGAAGTTCCTGCATTTTTTCAAAAACCTTTCTTATTTAATAGCGCCGCTCTTTTTAAGAATAACCTTAACTGTGTCAGTTGGCTGTGCGCCGTTCTTAATCCACTGAGCTGCCTTTTCGTTGTCAATCTTGATTTCAGCAGGGTCTGTCATTGGGTTGTAAGTACCAATTTCATCGATGAATCTGCCGTCTCTTGGATAACGAGAATCTGCAACTACTACTCTGTAGAAAGGAGCTCTTTTTGCGCCCATTCTGCGAAGTCTGATTTTTACTGCCATTTTTGTTTCCTCCAAAATATATAAAAATTTTTATATTAAACACTGTTGTGTTTGTTTACTTACATTGGGAAGCCACCCATGCCACCCATACCGTTCATTCCGCCGCCAAAGCCACTCATTTGCTTCATTTTACGTTTAAAGCCTTTTGAATTGAACTGTTTAAACATCTTCTGCATCTGGCGATATTGATTGAGAAGTCGGTTAACATCTTCAACCTGCATACCGCAACCTGCAGCAATTCTGCGTTTTCTTGACGGATTGATTATATCAGGATTTCTGCGTTCTTTGATAGTCATTGACTGGATGATTGCTCTCATTCTATCAAGCTGTCTATCGTCAACGTCAACATCCTTAACTTTTTTATTAACACCAGGAAGCATTGAAAGAATATCTTTCATACTGCCCATTTTCTGAACCTGTTCCATTTGGTCAAGCAAGTCTTCAAGGTCAAACTTATTCTTGCGAAGTTTTTCTTCAAGCTGTCTTGCTTTTTTCTCATCAAGAG
>CALBQZ010000064.1 GCA_937899735.1 uncultured Clostridia bacterium
GTGTCCGAAATGAACACCTGCCTCGAGTAACTGTTTCATAGATACTACTGACATGTTTTTTTCCTCCTTATTTTATCCTCTGTGCAGGTCATCTTCCAACGGGACATATTAAATGCAATACCGTTAAAATCACCACACATGCGAATTGCTGAAAAATTATATCACAAGAAAACTACAAATGCAATAGTTTTTTGTAATTTTTATACATTTTTATTCTCATATAAAACATCAACCGATTTACCATCTGATATTACTGTTATATTACCATGATATGCCGTTATAAATGTTTTAACATTATTAGAATCCAACGTATCAATCGTCTGCTTATTGGGATGTTTAAAATTGTTATCTGCGCCACATGATATAACTGCAAATAACGGATTAACACGAATTAAATACCGTTCTCCTGTCGATGTGTTACTTCCGTGATGACCGATTTTAATAACATCTGCTGAAACGTCAATATCACTATTCAAAATTTCCTTTTCAACGTTTTCCTCAACATCACCTTGAAAAAGAAACGATGTTTCACCATATTGAATTTTCAAAACAAGTGACATATTATTCAAGTTTTTATTCTGCTTTATCGGTGCAATAACTTTAACACTTGAACTACCAAAATCAAAACTATCGCCTGATGCCGCAGCTATCGGATTAACGTTATATTCAGCAATTGTATTAATCAAAGTTGAATAAATTAGTGATTCAACGTTATTCTCAGCTGAAATTTTAGGCATAATTATATTTTTGACATTATAATTCCTAATGATATCACTCGCATTACTCATATGGTCATCATGTGGATGTGTAACAACAAGATAATCAATTTGATTTATACCTAAGGCAAATAAAGCATCCTTAATTTCATAATACCGGACTCTTGTTCCTGTATCAATCATCATTGTCATATCATCACATGTAACAATCGAGCAATCACTCTGCCCTACATCAAGATAATACACGACAAAATTTGAATCTTGCTTCTCTATTCCATTTATTATTCCCAGCTTGGTGTATAAAGTATTTACAGAGAAAACATTGAAATATATCAAGGCGTTTATAATGATGCTGAAAGAAATAAGAGCAGTCATCAGAGCAACAATCTTTTTCTTGTATTTAATTCTGAATATAATCGGAATTTTTATATAGCCATCAGGATTTTTTCTTCCGCTTTTGTATAGTTGTCTTTCTTCTTTTGTCATATCCTTTTGCCTTGTTTAAATTAACTCTTTCGTTTGCTTTAGATTTGATAAGACATTTAGGCGATGTACCAATCAAATCCGACCTGCCGGTTTTCTTAAGAGCTTCATAAACCAAATCATAATTTTTTGGATTAAAATACTGCATTAAAGCACGTTGTAGCGCTTTGTCATGAGGTGTTTTTGCAACAAATACCTTTTCCATTGTGTATGGGTCAAGTTCCGTATAATACATTGCAGTAGAAATAGTACCTGGAGTTGGGTAGTAATCCTGAACTTGTTCCGGATGCAACTTTTCGTCCCTTATAAATTCGGCGAGTTCAACAGCATCCTTTAATGTAGCTCCCGGATGCGATGACATAAGGTAAGGAACAAGATATTGTTCTTTGCCAATGGACTTAGTGTAATTAAAATACTTTTTAGAAAACTCTTTATATGCTTTAATATGAGGTTTTCCCATTTTGTCTAGGACTGTCGCTGAACAATGCTCAGGAGCTACCTTAAGTTGACCACTGACATGATACTTAACAAGTTCTTTAAAGAATGAATCATTCTTGTCGCAAAGCATGTAATCATATCTGATTCCTGAACGTATAAAAACCTTTTTAACTTTAGGAAGGTTGCGAATCTCTCTGAGTATATCAATATACTCTTCATGAGTTGAAACTAGAGCGGGACAAGGAGTAGGTGCAAGACATTTTTTGCCTTTACACAAACCTTTATTAAGCTGAACGTCACAGGATGTCCTTCGGAAATTAGCCGTTGGTCCACCAATATCATGGATATATCCTTTAAATCCTTCCAACTCAGTCAAAAGCTTTGCTTCTTTTATTATAGAATCTTTACTTCTACAAGTAACAAATCTTCCTTGATGGAATGCTATTGAACAAAAATTACATGCACCGAAGCACCCACGATTATGTGTAATAGAGAATTCAACCTCAATAATCCCTGGTACTCCCCCATCTATTTGATAGCTTGGATGATATGTACGCATATAAGGAAGAGAATACACTGCATCAAGTTCTTCAGTCGTCAATGGTTCCATAGGTTCGTTCTGCACAAGCATCATTTTACCGTGACGTTGTTTTATGACCTTTCCTCTGATATGGTCCTGCTCATCCTGCTGAATTCTACAAGAAACAGCATATTCCCTCTTTGATTTCACAACATTTTCAAACGATGGACACTCAACACCAGTATATGGAGTTTCAGTGACAGGCACTGCATAGCAAGTACCTTTAATATCCCTTATTGATTTAATGTCCTCACCATTATTCAATCGGTTAGCAATCTGAACAGTTTGTTTTTCTCCCATTCCGTATGAAATCAAATCAGCCCCAGAATCAAAAAGAATTGATGGCCTTATTTTATCATCCCAATAATCATAGTGTGCAAAGCGACGTAAAGAAGCTTCCAATCCACCAATAACAACTGGAATATCGCCATATATTTCACGAATCTTCTGACAATAAACGATAACTGCTCTGTCAGGTCTTAGCCCCATTTTCCCACCCGGTGAATACGCATCAGTACTTCTTTTTTTCTTTGCAACAGTATAATGGGCAACCATCGAATCAATGTTACCTGATGATACAAAGAAACCGAGTCTGGGTTTTCCAAACACCTTAAAAGAGTCGTTATTCTTCCAGTTTGGCTGAGAAATAACGCCAACCTTATAACCTTCGTTTTCAAGAACTCTTGTAATTATAGACACGCCGAAGCTGGGATGGTCGACGTATGCATCACCTGATACATAAACAAAATCAACTTCATCCCAGCCTCGGGAAATCATATCATTTTTTGAAATAGGTAAAAAAGAATTATTCTTCACTATTAACCTCTTCATTTTCACCGTATGGCTTGTCCGCACCACCTTGAGCAAGTGCATTCATTTCATACCATTGTTGTTTTGATACAAGTACTTTACGAGGTTTAGCACCCTCATAAGGTCCGATAATACCACGTGTTTCAAGTTCATCAATGATTCTTGCAGCACGAGCATAACCTAATTTCAATTTTCTTTGGAGTAATGTTGTTGATGCAGATTGTGCCTCAATAACAGCCTCAATTGCCTTTGGCAACATTTCATCTGCAGGTCCGTCACTTTCTTCACCAGTTGACGATACTTCTTTTTTCTTCGAACCAGTATTAGCTGCCTGACGGTCAATCTCTTTCATTACATCATCATCATATACGGATTGCTCCTGATTCTTAATAAATGTAACAACATTTTCAACTTCTTTATCTGACAGGTAACATCCCTGAACACGGATTGGTTTTGGAATACCAACTGGATAATAAAGCATATCACCATTACCAAGCAGTTTTTCAGCCCCAACTGAGTCAATAATTGTTCTGGAGTCAACCTGTGATGAAACTGAAAGAGAGATTCGGCTTGGAATATTTGCTTTAATAATACCTGTAATAACATCTACTGATGGTCTTTGTGTTGCAATAACAAGATGCATACCTGCAGCACGAGCCATCTGTGCAAGACGACAGATTGAATCTTCAACCTCATTAGGTGCAGCCATCATAAGGTCGGACAACTCATCAATGAAAATAACAATCTGAGGCATTTTTTTCTTGCCTTGACTCTCGCAGATACTGTTATAACCTGATATGTCACGAACACTGTTTTCAGAAAATGTTTTATAACGAGTAAGCATTTCAGTAACTGCCCACGCAAGCGCACCAGATGCTTTTCTTGGGTCGGAAACAACTGGTACAAGCAAATGTGGAATTCCATTGTAAATTGTAAACTCAACCTGTTTAGGGTCAATCATGAGAAGTTTAACTTCATCAGGAGTAGCATTATAAAGTATACTTACAATCATTGAGTTAAGGCAAACAGATTTACCTGAACCAGTAGTACCAGCAATAAGCAAATGTGGCATCTTTACAAGGTCCGAATAAACAAATTCGCCAGTAATATCTTTACCCAATGCAACCGTTAATTTTGATTTTGCATTTTTATATGCCGGTGTATCAATAACTTCTCTTAATGTAACGGATTGTCTGTTTTTATTTGGTATTTCAATACCAACTGCGGCTTTGTTAGGAATAGGTGCTTCAATACGTACACCTGAAGCAGCGAGATTCAATGCTATATCATCAGAGAGATTTGTAATTTTACTGATTTTAACACCGGCAGCAGGTTGAATTTCATATCTGGTAACAGAAGGTCCACGAGCAATATCAACAATCCTAGTTTCAACACCAAAGCTCTTTAATGTCTCAACTAGTTTATTGGCATTTTGTTTAAGCTCATTTTCAAATCCAGCTGAATTATTATTTTTAGGTAGATTAAGACAATCCAATGAAGGAAGTATATATGGTTTTACGTCCTCATTGTCAAAGTCCTCAGACTCTACTTCTTCAACTTCCTTAATTTTTAGTTGTTCTTTGGGCTTTTCTTCATCAACAACGCTGGCTGAGCTCTTTTTAATTATATCATCAAGATTTATAACTTTCTCGTTTGAATCAGCCTCAATGTTTTCTTTCGTGGATTTTTTAGAATCGATTTTATTACCTTTAACAGATGAAAAAGGAACAAGCGAATCGTTATCAGAATTATCTTCTTCAAACTTATTTTCTTTTTCGGGGTCCGGACCTAAATCAACATCCGGATTAAACTCTTTTCTTCGTTTTTCTTTTTCTGCATTTTTCTGTTCGACTTTTTCACCATATTCTGTAATCTTTTCACCTGTAAACTCGCTAATCTTTTTAACTGGTTTTGAGATACTTTTGAAAAGATTATCCAATGTCTTGTTTGTAATAATCATCACAAGAATAAATGTGATAAGAAAAGCAATAATAAGTGCTGCAAGTTTATTGCTTCCAGTAATCAACAGGATAATACCACCGAAAAGTGCTCCCCAGACACCTCCACCAAGCATACTCCCATCAATCTTGTACACATTATATGCATCTTTAATTGACTCAAAATATGATGCTGAGTTACTTTGGAAAATATGTACAATAGAACTGAGAATAGTTATTAGAATAAATGCTTCTACTATTTTAGCTACAGTTTTTCCATCTGTTTTATCAATAGCAATAAAAACAGAAATTACAAGCAATAACAAAGGGAAGATAAATGAACAAAATCCAAATAAACCAAATGTTAATGTCCTTAAAGCTCCCCAGAGTCCCTCCGCATCAATCACAGCAAGACAAAAGGACAATATTCCGACCGCAAATAAAATAATTGCAGTCATTTGCTTATTCATTTTAAACGAACTGAAAGAAGATTTATTCTTTGCCTTTTTTACAGGGCTTTTCTTCTTTTTATTCTGTGCCATTTCAACATCTCCAATTTTTATATACCAAATAAACTACAAGCAATTGCAACAACGCCAATAAAGAAACAGTAGAAACCAAAATATTTCCACATATCTTTTTTAAGAATCCACTGCAAAAGTTTGATACAAGCAATGCCAACTACTGCAGCAACAAGAACACCAATAATTGTTGGTAAAAGTTCTAGCTCAGCGCCAGATTCAACCGCATCTTTAAGTTCTACAACATTAGCAACCAGAATTGCAGGAATACCCAAAATAAAAGAATATTCAACCATATATTCTTTTGAAACACCACAAATCATACCTGTAGAAATTGTTGAACCTGAACGAGAGATTCCAGGAAAACCTGCAGCAAAAACCTGTGCAAGGCCAACTGCAAAAGAATCCAGTGTATTAACTTCTCTGGTTAACTTGTTTTTCTTTGAAATATATGTAGATGTAAGTAACAAACATCCCGTAAACAAGAAACAGAATCCTTCCAGTAAAATACTATCGTCTTCTGAGAAACCACTAAGCCAATCCATTAATTTCATATCATTACCAACAGGAATTAACAATAATAAGAGTGGAATACAAGAAAATACAAACATCACAAGCATTTTTTTCTTGCCCCTAAGCTCTTTGAATTTAAAATTTCCTGTAAATATGTCTTTTAACAATCCAAAGAAGTCAACTAATAATTCAAATATTGTTTTATGGAAAACAATAAAAACAGCAATTAATGTACCCAAATGTAGTAGAACAGAGAACAATAATGAGCCTTCCCCACCAACACCTAAAAAATGTTGAAATAATGAAAGGTGCCCACTACTTGAAATAGGTAAGAACTCAGTAATTCCTTGAACTGCACCTAAAATAATCGCTTTAATTATTGACATAAAATCATCTCCGTTTATTTATTTCAGAATATAAATATGACATTGCGTCATTTAAATTACCAATACAATCAATTAAACCTTCCTTAACAGCATTTTCACCATCAAGAAGTGTACCGATATCCATTACAAGTTCACCTGTTGAAAGCATCAACTTTCTGAAACGCTCTGAACTTATATTGGAATTCTTACAAACAAAATTTACTATTCTTTCCTGCATTTTGATTAAATTAGAAAGTGTTTGGGATACTCCGAGAACAAGACCATTTGTCCTGACTGGATGAATTGTCATAGTTGCACTTGGAACGATAAAAGAACGATTTGCTGATACTGCTAATGGTACACCAATTGAATGTCCGCCACCAAGTACTAATGAAGCCGTTGGCTTTTTTATTCCAGAAATAAGCTCAGCAATAGCTAAACCAGCTTCAATGTCTCCGCCAACTGTATTCAATATAACTAACAATCCATCAATATTATCATCTTCATCAACAGAAATAAGTTGAGGAATAACATGTTCATATTTTGTTGTTTTGTCAGTTGGTGGAAGAAGATAATGTCCTTCAATTTGTCCAATAATTGTCAAACAATGAATATTTCTTCCATCTTTATTAACAGAAAATCCACCATTATCATTTATCTCAGTATCTGAACAAGTATTGTCTGATTGATTTTTTTCAAAATTAGTGTCGTTACACATTAATATGACCACCTTTTTCAATTAAAAAAACATTTTTTATATCTGGTCATATTATTCACAATTATATCCTAAATATTGTATCATATCAAAAAAATAATATCAATATTTTGTTTGAATTTTAGTTTTATATATACTAAACTTATTGACAAATATATTACAATATAATAAAATTGTATGAGATTGTTAAAAAAATGAAAAAGTCCAAGGAGTGATTCAAAATGGGTATGACAATCGGACAAAAACTTATAAAATCTCACCTTGTTAGTGGTGATATGACACCTGGCAGTGAGGTCGGACTTAGAATTGACCAAACATTGACTCAAGATGCAACCGGAACAATGGCTTATCTTGAACTTGAAGCAATGGGAATTGAACAGGTAAAAACAGAACTTTCTGTTGCATATATAGACCATAATACATTGCAGACAGGATTTGAAAATGCAGATGACCACAGATTTATTCAAAGCGTTGCTAAAAAGCGTGGTATCCGTTTTTCAAGACCGGGCAATGGTATTTGCCATCAGGTTCACCTTGAAAGATTCGGCAAGCCCGGTAAAACATTAATCGGTTCTGATAGTCATACACCAACTGGTGGTGGTATCGGTATGCTTGCTATGGGTGCAGGTGGACTTGATGTTGCTGTTGCTATGGGTGGTGGCACATATTATATTACAATGCCTAAGATGGTAAGAGTTAATCTTACAGGAAAGCTCAGTCCATGGGTTGCTGCTAAGGATGTAATTCTTGAAGTACTCAGAATTATGACTGTTAAAGGTGGAGTTGGCAAAATCATTGAATACGGTGGCGAAGGTGTTGCTACACTTTCTGTACCTGAAAGAGCAACAATTACTAATATGGGTGCTGAATTGGGTGCTACAACATCTGTATTTCCATCTGACGACATTACAAAAGCCTTCTTAAAGGCACAAGGTCGTGAGGAAGATTGGGTTGAACTCAAGGCTGACGAAAATGCTGTTTATGACGAAGTAATTGACATCAACTTATCAGAACTTGCGCCAATGGCTGCTTGTCCTCACATGCCTGACAGAGTAAAATCTGTTACAGAAATCGGCAAAATTAAAGTTGACCAAGTTTGTATCGGCTCATGCACAAACTCATCACTTCTTGATATGATGAAAGTTGCTGCAATTCTTAAAGGTAAAACAGTTCACCCTGCTGTTAGTCTTTCAATCGCACCTGGTTCAAAACAGGTTCTTAATATGATTTCACAGAATGGTGCTCTCGCTGATATGATTGATGCAGGTGCAAGAATTCTTGAAAGTGCTTGTGGACCTTGTATCGGTATGGGACAATCCCCTAACTCTGCAGGTGTTTCTCTCCGTACATTCAACAGAAATTTTGAAGGACGTTCAGGAACAGCTGACGCTGGTATTTATCTTGTAAGTCCTGAAGTTGCTGCTGCTTCTGCTATTACAGGTTATCTTACAGACCCAAGAGATTTGGGTGAATTCCCTGAAATCGTACTTCCTGATGAGTTTATTATCAATGACAATATGGTTGCCATGCCTGCATCTCCAGAGGAAGCAAAAGATGTAGAAGTTATATATGGTCCTAACATCAAGCCATTCCCAACAAGTGAGCCTATGAGTGATGATATTACAGCAAAAGCTGTTCTAAAAGTTGGTGACGATATTACAACTGACCACATTATGCCTGCCGGAGCTAAGATTCTCCCCTATCGCTCAAACATTCCTTTCCTTTCACAGTATTGTTTCGGTGTTTGTGATAAGACATTCCCTGAAAGAATTAAAAAAGAAGGAAAAGGTATTGTAATCGGTGGTGCTAACTATGGGCAAGGTTCATCACGTGAACATGCAGCTCTTGTTCCACTTTACCTTGGCGTAAAAGCTGTTATCACTAAATCATTTGCTCGTATTCACTGTGCAAACCTTATCAATGCAGGTATTCTTCCACTTACATTTGCAAAAGCAGATGATTATGATAAAATTTCGCAGGGTGACGAATTAAGCCTTAAAGGTATTAAAAACGCAATTATAAATAATGAATCTGCTGTTCTTATTAACCTTACAAAGAACGAAGAATATGCAATTAATTATGACCTTTCACAGCGTCAAAAAGATATTATTCTTGCTGGTGGATTGTTAAATTATACTAAAGAGTCATTCTAAGGAGATACAAACTATGGAAAAACAAATTTCTGAAGCTCTTGCTAAGTTTGAAGCTCTTGTAAGAGAACAACTTGCGAGAAATGAAAAAATCAAATCACAAAAAGAATTCTTAGATTTTGATAACCTTGATAAAATCATTATCGGTGTTTGTGGCGGTGACGGAATTGGTCCGATTATCACAAAGGAATCAGCCCGAGTTCTTGAATATATGCTTGCAGATGATGTAAAAGCCGGAAAAGTTGAATTCAAAGTAATTGATGGTCTCACTATTGAAAATCGTGTTGCTGTTATGAAGGCGATTCCTGATGATGTTCTTGCTGAACTTAAAGAATGTCATGTTATTCTTAAAGGACCCACAACAACGCCACAAGCTGGTGACCCATGGCCAAACATTGAAAGTGCTAACGTTGCAATGAGAAAAGAACTTGACCTTTTTGCTAATGTTCGCCCTGTTAAAGTTCCTGACCAAGGAATTGACTGGACATTCTTCCGTGAAAATACTGAAGGTGCTTATGCAGTGGGTTCAAAGGGTGTAAACGTAACTGATGACCTTGCTATGGACTTTGTTGTTACGACAACTGAAGGTACTGAAAGAATTGCCAGAATTGCTTACGACTATGCAAAAAAGAATAGCAAAGAAAGAGTTTCAATTATCAATAAGGCAAATGTTATCAAAACAACTGACGGAAAATTCTTGAGAATTTGCAAAGAAATCGGTAAAGAATATCCCGAAATTACAACAGATGAATGGTATATTGATATTACAACTGCAAAACTCATTGATGAAAAGCGAAGAAAAGACTTTAAAGTATTTATCCTTCCTAATCTTTATGGTGATATCCTCACTGATGAAGCTGCTGAATTTCAGGGTGGTGTTGGTACTGCTGGTAGTGCAAATCTTGGTAAGAGATATGCCATGTTTGAGGCAATTCATGGCTCCGCACCTCGTATGATTCGTGAAGGCAGAGGTCAATATGCTGACCCTTGTTCAATGCTTCGTGCAACAGTTATGCTTCTTTCACATATTGGCAAGCAAAAAGAAGCCGACTTACTCGAAAGAGCGCTTGATATCTGTATGTTTGAAGAAAAGAAACTTACAATCACAGGACGTGATGATGGCGCAACATGTAGTGCATTTGGTGACTACGTAATGGAAACAGTAAAAAAACTTTCTTAAGAGGTATTTATTATGACAAAATATGATGGTGTTTCAAACTCCGTTATTAAACGTCTTCCACGATATTATAGATTCTTAGGTGAGCTAAAAGAGAATGGCGTTGTTAGAATTTCATCAAAAGACCTATCACAAAAAATGGGATTTACTGCCTCACAGATAAGACAAGATTTAAATTGTTTTGGTGGTTTTGGTCAACAAGGATATGGATACAATATCGAAAGTCTATACAACGAAATTGGCGCTATCCTTGGTGTTAACAATAAACGAAAAGCTATTTTAATTGGTGCAGGAAATCTTGGCAAAGCTGTTGCATTACATATGTCTTTTGAAGAGCGAGGTTTTAACCTTATTGGTGTCTTTGATAGAAATAAAGCCCTTTCCGGACAGTTACTCCGTGGTTTACCAATACGACACACAGATGGAATCTATGATTTCTGTAAAGACAATTCCCCTACTGTTGCTGTTCTTTGTATTCCAAGTGTTGCCGCAAAGGAGTTAGCTCCTCAGCTTGTTGAATCAGGAATTAAAGGCTTCTGGAATTTCAGTCACTACGATATTGCTGCTGATTTTCCAAATGTTGCAGTTGAAAATGTTCATCTTAGTGACAGTTTAATGACATTGAGTTATCGTGTAAGCAATATTGAATAAAAATTAAAAGATGCTATGTTAGAACATAGCATCTTTTTTAATCCTTTGATTTATAATATAATTTACAGTGACAATACCCCTCAAAATTAGGGTCAGCAATTTGTTGCTTAAATTCTTCACAAATACATTTATATTCTTCAAGTTTTTTTAATCTACAAGGGCAATAACCGTCTTTTTTCTTAAGTCCTTCTTGAATTTTTTTAACCAATTCTTTATTTTCATTTAATCTTACTGCCATATAACTCACCTCAACATTATTATATTACAATAAATTATAAAAAACAATAACCTGAAGACTTTTACATCTTCAGGTTATATTTATAATTATTTAAAATACTTAATTGCTGCTTCAAACATGCGAATATCATATTCACCAGGAACGTTCTTATAAAGTCCGTCGCCGATACGCTCACTGTGTCCCATCTTACCGAATACACGTCCGTCAGGTGAAGTAATACCTTCAATTGCACACAATGAACCATTTGGATTGAAGTTGATATCAGCTGTAGCATTACCATCAAGGTCAACATACTGTGTAGCAATCTGTCCATTAGCAGCAAGCTCTGCAATAAGTTCTGGAGAAGCGAGGAACTTACCTTCACCATGTGAAATAGGAACATTAACAACATCGCCAACATTCATAAGGCTAAGCCATGGAGATTTTGTTGATGCAATTCTTGTATGAACAATTCTGCTCTGATGACGACTGATGTTATTGAATGTAAGTGTAGGACAATTTTCATCAGTGTCAATAATCTTTCCGTAAGGAACAAGACCAAGTTTGATAAGTGCCTGGAAACCATTACAGATACCACACATAAGACCATCACGATTATCAAGAAGGTCTGTAACTGCTTCCTTAACAGCTGGGTTGCGGAAGAATGCAGTAATGAACTTAGCTGAACCATCTGGTTCGTCACCGCCTGAGAAACCACCAGGAATAAAGATAATTTGGCTTTCTCTTACTTTTGCTGAGAAGTTTTCAACGCTTCTTGCTACATCTTCAGCAGTAAGGTTTCTGATTACGAAAATTTCAGCTTCACCACCTGCTTTTTCAACTGCACGAGCAGAGTCATATTCACAGTTTGTACCTGGGAATACTGGAATAAGCACCTTAGGTTTGTTGACTTTATTTGCTGGAGAAGCTTCACATTTACCTTCAAAAGAATATGTAGGAATTTCGCCCTTATCTTCTTTAGCTTTTGTTGGATATACATCTTCAAGTGTAGCAGTGTGTAATTCATAAAGTTCCTGAACTGTTGCACTATCGTCACCAAGTTTAATTACAGGTTCTTCAGTAGTTGTACCAAGCTTCATTACACCTGGAATCTCAACGTCCTCAGTAAGTTCTGCAACAAGGAATCCCCACATACCAAGATGCCAATTTTCCTTAAGGTCTGCAGATGAAGTAAAGCCAATATTATTACCAAATGACATCTTCATAACTGCTTCACCAATGCCATGTTCAACTGCCCAAGCAGCTTTTACCTTTCCTTCTTGGCAAAGACCATGGAATGCTTCCCATGTAGCTTTAAGGCTTTCAGCAGTCTCATCAGTTGCACCGAAGAGATATACTGGATGATTTACTTCTTTAAACTCTGGGCTAATAACATCCTGTTTCTTGATAGGAGCAATAGCAAATGAAATAAGTATTGGTGGAACATCCAAATCAAGGAAAGTACCTGACATTGAGTCTTTACCACCGATAGCAGCAGCACTTAACTCCAACTGAGCATCAAGTGCACCGAGAAGAGCAGCAAATGGCTTACCCCAACGTTCAGGTTCAGTTTTAAGTCTTTCAAAGAATTCCTGTAATGTAAGATAAGCAAGTTTATAGTCACAACCTGCAGCAACAAGTTTTGCAACAGAGTTGTAAATTGCTGCATGAGCACCTGTATATGGGTCAACTGAAAGGTGGTCAGGGTCACATCCCCAGCTAAATACGCTTGCCTGGTCTGTTTCCTGACCTGGAAGCACTGGTAACACTGCAGCCATAGACTGAGCAGGAGTCATCTGACGTTTACCACCATAAGGCATAATAACACTACCTGCACCGATAGTTGAGTCAAATCGTTCAACAAGACCTCTCTGGCTTGCTGTACGAAGGTCAGCAGCCATTTCACGTAATGAACCATACATTGCTTTGCTCAACACTGAAAGGTCTTTTTCTGTAACTGTAACGTCCATGTGTTTAACTGCACCATTTGTATCAAGGAATGCACGGCTAAGGTTAGCAATGATATTGCCTTTCCATTTCATTACCATGCGTTCTTCTTCTGTAACAACAGCAACTCGATATGCTTCAAGGTTTTCTTCCTGAGCAAATGCAATAAATTTATCTGCATCTTCAGCAGCAACAACAACGGCCATACGTTCCTGAGATTCAGAAATTGCAATTTCTGTTCCATCAAGACCTTCATATTTTTTACGAACTGCATCAAGGTCAATCTGAAGACCAGGAG
>CALBQZ010000065.1 GCA_937899735.1 uncultured Clostridia bacterium
CGTTACCGTGACCCTCGTCACAGGTTTCAATTCGCATTGTATCAACACTTCGTTTACAACCCTTTGCGGCTTCTTCAAAGGAAATTGTAACGCTTGCCTGCGTATCACTTCCGCGTTGCGGTGCGTTGGGGTTTGCTCTGCCACCGCCAAATCCACCACCGAAGCCGTTGCCGAAGATTGAGCCGAAAATATCGCCTAAATCGAAATCCATTCCGCCGAAACCACCACCGTAGCCACCTTGACCTGCGCCATAGTTGGGGTCAACACCTGCGTGGCCAAACTGGTCATAACGGGCTTTTTTCTCGCTGTCAGAAAGAATTTCATAGGCTTCGTTTGCCTCTTTAAACTTTTCTTCTGCTTCTTTATTATTGGGATTTAAGTCGGGATGATATTTTTTTGCGGCTTTTCGGTAAGCCTTTTTAATCTCGTCATCGGACGCTGATTTATCAACACCGAGCACCTCATAATAGTCTCTTTTTTCTGCCATAAGTATCTCCAAATAATACGCCTTTACGGACAGACTTTAACGGTCTGTCCGTAAATTTTTGGTTTAATTATTCAACATCCTTGAAATCTGCATCATAGTAGCCGTCATTGTTAGGTGCTGCACCTGCGTTGGGGTCATAGCCTGTGCCCTGTGCACCGCCCTGAGCTGCCTGAGCCTGCTTATAAAGTTCCTCTGAAATCTTGTAGAACTGCTGTGTAAGCTCTTCCTGCTTTGCCTTGATAGCATCGATATCTTCGCCCTTGAGTGCTTCTTTAAGAGCGTCAATCTTTGTCTGAAGCTCTGCTTTATCGTTTTCAGAGAACTTATCGCCGTCATCAGCGAGGATTTTTTCGCACTGATATACCATCTGGTCTGCGGCATTTCTTGTATCAACTGCATCCTTGCGCTTCTTATCTTCTTCTGCGAATTTTTCAGCCTCCTGAACTGCCTTTTCAATATCTTCCTTTGACATATTAGTTGAAGATGTGATTGAAATTGACTGCTCTTTATTTGTTCCTAAATCCTTTGCAGAAACATTTACGATACCGTTAGCATCGATATTGAAAGTAACTTCAATCTGAGGAGTACCGCGACGAGCGGGAAGAATACCGTCAAGGTGGAAAATACCGAGAGTTTTGTTATCTCTTGCAAATTCTCTTTCACCCTGAAGAACGTGAACTTCAACTGATGTCTGATTATCTGCTGCAGTTGAGAAAATCTGGCTCTTCTTTGTTGGAATTGTTGTATTTCTTTCGATAATCTTTGTGCTGATGCCACCCATTGTTTCAATACCGAGTGAAAGTGGAGTAACGTCAAGGAGAAGAAGT
>CALBQZ010000066.1 GCA_937899735.1 uncultured Clostridia bacterium
TTTTGTTTTGTTTGAAAAAAGGGGTGGATTCGAAAGCCCGTTAAGAAAACGATTCGGTGAATCGTTTTTAGGGCGTGGGTCTTCCACCACTTTATGTTTACAATGCAACTCTTTCCCTTTTCTTATCGTTAAGCTCATCAAGCTCCTCGTGCAGCTTTTGGATTTTGGTTTTCAGTTCATCTCTTTCAATACCATATTTTTGAGACATGCAAGCTTAAAATTATTTTTGGTTAAAATGAAGCGAGAAGAAATTTATAAGCTTTTTCGATTTAAAGTGTTGACTTTTCGTTTTCAAAGGAATATAATTATGAAAAACTATCTTTTGAAGGTAATAGATATGAACTTAGCTCTTTCAAGCGCAAGTAAATATTTCTTTAACTTTAGCGTAGTCTTTTATTTTGGCTATGCTTATTTTGCTGTGGAAAAGTTACTTGTGAGAGCGCCGATAAATTTTTAGAAATTACTTGAGTTTATATATTGAAAGTATTTTTAAAGCCTCACTTGTAACGAAAGTAAGTGAGGTTTTTCTATTTGAAGGGAAGGTTTCGGATATGTCAGACAAGTTAAGCGAGGCAAGAGAAATTATAAACAGAGTAGATTCTCAAATGGCAGAATTATTTGCAGAAAGAATGAAAGCCGCTGAAATGATTTTTGAATATAAAAAGGAATTTGGACTTCCGATTCAGGACCCTAAAAGAGAAGGCATAGTTATTGAAAAGAATTCTGCATTGATAGATGATGAGGTTATCAAAGGTTATTATATCGAATATATCAAGAATCTTATGGATATTTCCAAAGCATATCAGTACCGTATGCAGAATGGACTTAAAGTAGCGTATAGCGGAGTTGAAGGTGCTTTTGCACATATAGCCGCAGGAAAAATTTTTCCTGACAGCAACAAAATTTCATACAGAGATTTCAAATCCGCATACGATTCCGTTGTAAAAGGTGAAACAGATGTTGCAGTACTTCCAATTGAAAACAGTTATGCAGGTGAAGTCGGACAGACCATTGACCTCATTTTTTCAGGTAGTCTTTTCATAAACGGAATTTATGAACTTGAGATTCATCAGAATCTTCTTGGTGTTCCCGGTGCAACTATTGACGATATTAAAAAAGTTACAAGTCATCCGCAGGCTCTCGGTCAGTGTCATGACTACATCAAACTTCGTGATTTTGATGTTGTAGAAGCAAATAACACTGCAATTGCTGCGAAAACGGTTGGAGATATGAATGATAAGTCTCTCGGTGCAATTGCAAGTGCTGAAACTGCAGAGATATACGGACTTAAAATCATTGAAGCAAACATCAACAAGAGTGGAGAAAATACAACTCGTTTTGCAGTTCTTTCAAGAGTAAAAGCTGTTTCACCTGCACTTACAAGTTCTGTACTGATGTTTACTGTTAAACACGAAGCAGGTTCTCTTGCAAACGCAATAAGCATTATCGGAAAATACGGCTACAATATGACAGCACTCAGAAGCAGACCACTAAAGAAACATTCGTGGCAGTATTATTTCTATATAGAAATTGATGGTAATACAGACACCGAAGAAGGACAAAAAATGATAGCAGACTTAAACAAGGTTTGCGACAAACTTAAAATAGCAGGAACTTTTGCACCACACAATGAAATATAATGGTGGTATTATGAATATACATTCAGATTTAAAAGAAAACAGTTACGAAATTATCAATGTAAAAATCCAATTATTCGTACTGTAGATGTAAGGAAGCATCAAAAAGCCTTGTAGCAAGAATGGAGCTGATAAAATGAAAATACTTGTTATAAACGGTCCGAATATCAATATGCTCGGTATCAGAGAACCCGAACATTACGGAAAAGAAACGTATTCCGACCTTGTGGATAAAATCCAAAAGCATTGTAATAAGAAAAAAATAGATGTAAAGATATTTCAATCAAATCACGAAGGTGAACTTGTTGATGAAATTCAGAAATCCTACAAAAATGCAGACGGAATCGTTATAAATCCCGGCGCATATACTCACACGAGCATTGCAATTCTTGACGCAGTGAAATCGGTAAACATTCCAACTGTTGAAGTACATATTTCAAAGGTCGAAGAAAGAGAAGATTTCAGACAGATTAGTTATGTTCGTCTTGCCTGTGTAAAAACAATAACAGGTCACGGAACAGACGGTTATCTTGAAGCCATTGATTATCTGACAGAAGGTAAATAGTATGAAAGCGATTTTTAAACCTTGTGAATTGAAAGGAAAAATAACTGCTCCACCCTCAAAAAGTATGTCACACAGATACTTGATAGGTGCTGCATTATCAAAAGAAAGATGCGTTATATCGGGGATTGATTACAGCCAGGATATTCTTGCCACAATCGATTGCCTGGAAGCCCTCGGTGCAGAAATACACATCGAAAACGATACAGTAATTGTAAATCCCGAAGGTTTTATGCAAACCACATCCACTACTCTTAATTGCAGAGAAAGTGGAAGCACATTAAGGTTTTTCATTCCACTTGTGTTGTGTCTGAACAAGGAAATTACACTGCAAGGAAGCAAAAGGCTCTTTGAAAGACCTCTTGATGTTTACGAAAAGCTGTGTCTTGATAATGATTTTAAATTTAAGAAGAGCGAAGATTCAGTAACAGTCTGCGGTAAACTTAAAAGTGGAGAATACGAAATAAATGGTAATATAAGCAGTCAGTTTATTACAGGTCTTATTCTTGCTCTTGTGTATATAGGTGAAGATTCATCTGTTCGCATTATACCGCCATTTGAAAGCAGGTCTTATGTAAATCTCACAGTATCAGCTTTAAAATCATTCGGAGCCGATATTGAATTTGAAGATGAATTTACTATTGTAATTAAAAAGTCACGTTTGCATTCTTTTGAAGGTACCGTCGAGGGCGATTATTCAAACGCCGCATTTCTTGATGCTTTCAATTATATCGGCTCGAATGTCGAAATTGGAAATCTTAAAACCGACAGTCTTCAAGGTGACAAGGTATATAAGGAATGTTTTGATAAGATTTCAAAAGGTACACCAACTCTCGATATTTCGGATAGTCCCGACCTTGGACCCGTGCTTATAGCTCTTGCAGCACTTAAAAACGGTGCTTTTCTTACAGGCACAGACCGTTTGAAGATAAAAGAAAGTGACCGAGGACAAGTAATGCACGAAGAACTCCAAAAACTTGGTGGCGGACTGATTTTTGGTGAAAACTCAATAACGGTTCCGAAGCTTGAATTAAAAAACACGAAAACTGTTCTTGATGGGCACAACGACCACCGTATTGTTATGGCTTTATCTTTGATACTTTCAAAATACGGCGGAACACTAGATGGTGCAGAAGCTATTAGAAAAAGTTATCCATCATTTTTTGAAGATATAAAAAGACTCGGAGCAGAGGTGAGTATGGAATGATAGTGAATGTAAACAAGAAAATACTCATAGTCGGACTCGGTCTTCTGGGCGGCAGTTATGCGAGAATACTTAAACGATTCGGGTTTCACATAAGTGCAATAACAAAAGAACAAAGTTCAATAGACTATGCACTTAGAGAAGGGTTCATTGATGAAGGCTCAACCGAACTCGACGAAAGAATAATTGGTGAAGCGGATATAGTTATCTTTGCTTTATATCCTCATATATTCATAGAATGGATTGAGCAAAATCAGAACCTTTTGAAAAGCGGTGCGCTAATCACCGATGTAACAGGTGTAAAGTGCAGTATAGTTTATAAAGTACAGGACATACTTCGTCCCGATGTGGAATTTATAGCAGCTCATCCTATGGCAGGTCGTGAAGTTTCGGGAGTTGAAAACAGTACTGATAGGCTGTTTGCTGGAGCAAACTATATCGTCACTCCTACAGATAAAAACACGCCTGAGGCAATAAGTACCTGTATGGAGCTGGGAAGATTACTCGGTTTTTCAAATGTAACGACACTTTCACCCGAGGAACACGACGAAATGATAGGGTTTCTTTCACAACTTACTCACTGCATTGCAATAACTCTTATGACCTGTAACGACAAAGAGAATATGGAAAAATACACAGGAGACTCATTCAGGGACCTTACCCGTATCGCACGGATAAATGACCTGATGTGGAGTGAGCTTTTTATAGAAAACAAAACGGCACTTCTTGAACATATGAATCTTTTTATAGACAAGTTCAATGAACTTAAGACAATGCTTGAAACTGAAGACGTTGAAGCTATGAGAAAAATGATGCGTCATTCAACCGAACGCAGAGCATTGTTTGATAAAGAATAATTATTGGAGGCAATAAAAATGAATATGAATTTCAAAAGAAAATTACCCATCCCTATGGAGATAAAAGAACAGTATCCTATTACATACAAGCTTGAACAGATGAAAGAAAAACGTGACGAGGAAATTAAAGCCATTTTCGAAGGCAGAGATGATAGGTTCATTCTTATTATTGGTCCTTGTTCAGCTGATAATGATGACAGCGTAATTGACTACATTTCCCGACTCAGAGAAATTCAGGAAAAAGTTTCCGATAAAATCTTTATTATCCCAAGAATTTATACTAACAAACCACGTACAACAGGTGACGGATACAAAGGAATGCTTCACCAGCCTGACCCTCACAAGAGCGAAGATGTGTTAAAGGGTGTTGTTGCAATCAGAAATCTTCATATCAGAGCAATGAACGAAACAGGGTTTACCTGTGCCGATGAAATGCTTTACCCTGAAAATTATAGATACCTTTCTGATGTACTGTCATATGTTGCAATAGGGGCCCGGTCTGTTGAAAATCAGCAGCACCGTCTGACTGCAAGTGGTTTCGATATTCCCGTAGGTATGAAGAATCCTACCGGAGGCGATATTTCAGTTATGATGAACTCAATAACAGCAGCCCAGCATTCTCATACATTCATTTACAGAGGTTGGGAAGTTGAAAGTCAGGGGAATCCTCTTGCACATGCAATTTTAAGAGGATATGTCAATAAACACGGACAATCAATACCTAACTATCATTACGAGGACCTAATTCATCTTGCTGAAACCTATGAAAAATCAGGACTTAGCAATCCTGCAGTAATTATTGACACCAACCATGCAAATTCAGGCAAAAAATGGATGGAACAGCCTCGAATTGCAAAGGAAGTTCTTCACTCATGCCGTTATTCCGCTGATGTTAAAAAGTTAGTAAAAGGTCTTATGATAGAAAGTTATATTGAAGACGGAGCGCAGAAGCCTGAAGAATGTGTTTACGGTAAATCCATCACTGACCCTTGCCTCGGTTGGGAGAAAACTGAAAAACTTATTCTTGATTTGGCGGATGTACTCTGATTAGGTGGGAATAAAATGATACGCCTTGTGAAAGAAAGCGGATGCTGTAATCTTACACTTGATGTGTGGAGTTGAAATCCGCCACAATGAAATTTTACTAAACACAAGGACTTGTTCCACAAAGAATAGGAATGGAAAGAATTATAAACAGGTCACAAAAAAGGCAGAGAGATTTGTTCTCTCTGTCTTATCTTTTTGCTTCAAAGTAGTAAGGGTGAATTCGAAAAGCCCGTTAAGAAAACGATTCGCAAAAATGTTTTGTGTTGATTTTGTGCATTTATTGTATTAAAATATAAGAAAAGAATTATGGTGGTGACTACGATAAAAAGCAAGTTTAGAATGGTCTATGTCGTGAGTTTTATTCTTATTCTCACAATCGAAATATTCATAGCCTTGTTTGTCCGTGACAATTTTATCCGTCCATATGTGGGGGATATGCTTGTGACGGTGTTGATTTGTTGCTTTGTCAGGTTGTTTATTCCTGAAAAGTTCAGTCATGCACCCTTGGTTGTATTCATATTTTCAACATTTGTTGAAATCGGACAGTATTTTGATTTCGTAAAACTGCTTGGATTGGATAAAAATTTGTTTTTTTCCACATTGCTGGGTAGGACATTCTCTGTTGCTGACATAATCTGTTACGGAATAGGATGTGCTGTTTTCGCTGTGTTTGATTATATTATTAAAAGAAAATATAGAGGTGCTTTATGAAAATTTCAACTGAAATAGATTCAATAGCAATGCACATTGGTGAGGAAAGGGCAGTTGAACTTGTGGCAAAAACAGGCTTTGACGCCTGGGACTTTTCAATGTTTGAAATGTGCAGCAGTCAAAATGGTATTTTAGTACCAACAAATCATCCAACAGCGCAGAGTAATTATCTTGCTTTTGCCAGAAGACTTAAGCAAATCGGTCTTGATAATGGAATTATCTGTAATCAGGGACATGCACCATTCCCAAGTTCACCTAAAAGCAAGGATTGGCTTAAACGTGCCATTGAATGTCTTGCTGAAGCAGGAGGGGAGATCTGCATAATTCATCCTATGAATAATGGCACTCCAAAAGAAAATGCAGAGATGTATTTTGAACTTCTGCCATTTGCCAAAGAGCATAATGTTAAAATTGCAACAGAAAATATGTTTAACTGGAGCAACCTTCTTAATCATGCAAAATTTGCTGCTTGTGCAACCCCAAAAAGTTTCAATGACCATCTTGATGCAGTAAATGACGACCATTTTGTAGCTTGTCTTGACATCGGTCACGCAGAAATGAAAGGTAGTAAAACTAATGCTCCTGAAATGATTAGAGCATTGGGTAAACGACTCAAAGCACTCCATATCCACGATAACGATAAGCTTCACGACTCACATCAGATTCCATTTTCAATGAATGTTGATTTTGTTGCTGTGGTAGATGCCTTGAAAGAAATCGGTTATGACGGATATTTCACTCTTGAAGCAAGTAGTTATCTCGAAAGCTTTAAAAAGGAAGATTTGACAAAAGGCGTAAACGATTTATATAATTCTGCAAAGCGATTAGCAGATATGTTTGAAACGTAAAGCAAAGGACTTGGATTTTCCAAGTCCTAATTTTTTATCCTAATGAATTGGTAACAGTTGTTGTAACTGTGGCATTGTAGCAACAGAATTTTTCGTCGATATTCTTTGGTAATGTCTTCGGTGTGAGTAAGCTGACAACCGGCACAATCACTAATCCACCAACCATTGCAAAAACACCTGAGTAAAGTGAATTTGTGAAAACGAAGCTTAAAATCGGTGTGGTGGGCTTGAAAAGTCCGATACTAATAAGTAACTGTACTATTTCAAGCCCTGTACCGAAGACAAAACTTGTTACAACGGCTGCCTTTGTGGTCTTTTTCCAGTATAAACCATATAAGAATGGTGCAAGGAAAGCTCCTGCCAAAGCACCCCATGAAACACCCATCATCTGTGCAATAAACACTGATTTTGACCAGATTGAGTCTTTAAGAATTGCAATAATTGCAGAAATAGCAATAAAGAAAACAATGAAAATACGAAGAATAAGAATGCTATTTTTGTCGTCAACTGCTTTTTTCTTCTCAAGACGTGGTTTGATTACGTCAAGAGTAAGTGTGGAAGATGAAGTGAGAACAAGGGATGAAAGTGTTGACATTGAAGCGGAAAGCACAAGTACAATTACAAGGGCTACAATTACTGGTGCTAAATCAGAAAGAATTGTTGGCACAACCTTGTCAAACATAACAGCACCTGTGTCGGAAATAAATTCACCTGCAATCATTTCAGCCTTGTAAAGACGACCGAAACCACCAAGGAAGTAGCAACCACCTGCAACAATAATTGCAAAAATTGTTGAAATAATTGTACCTTTTTTAATTGAACCTTCGTCTTTGATTGAGTAGAATTTTCCAACCATCTGTGGCAGTCCCCAAGTACCTAAAGATGTAAGCATAACAACAAAGAAAAGGAAAATTGGGTTAGGACCGAACATTGATGTGAATTCTGCACCTGCATCTTGTGTAAGACTTGCAACAGCCTGAGTGAATCCACCATTTTTCATAAGAACAGCAGCAATAACTGCAATAATACCAACAAGCATAATGATTCCCTGAATGAAATCATTGATTGCAGTTGCCATGTAGCCACCGAAAATAACATAGATACCTGTAAGCACTGCCATAATAATTACTATTACAGCGTATGGAATGTTGAATACATTATTAAAAAGTGAAGAAAGTCCGTTGTAAAGGGATGCTGTGTATGGAATTAGGAATATAAATACTATTACTGATGCAACAATTTTAAGTGCTTTTGAGTCATATCTCTTCTCGAAGAAATCAGGCATTGTTTTTGAGTCAAGATGCTGAGTCATAATTCTTGTTCTGCGTCCAAGCACAACCCAGGCAAGAAGTGAACCTATGAATGCATTTCCAAGACCAATCCAAGTGGAAGCTAGTCCGAAGTTCCAGCCGAACTGACCTGCATAACCAACAAAGATAACTGCAGAGAAATAAGATGTTCCAAATGCAAAAGCAGTAAGCCAAGGACCGACACTTCGACCACCGAGAACGAAGCCATTGACATCAGTTGCGTTTTTCCTGCAATAAAAACCGACACCTATCATAAGGGCAAAGAAACATATAAGCATTGGTATACTAATCATCATTGTTGTTGTCATATTTATCACTCCTTTTTAGTTTAATTTGCTTGACAAACAAGTCAGAATGTGGTATATTTGCTTCAATGCTTTAAAGTTTAGCACTTTAAAGCGACTCTGTCAAGAAGAAATTTGGAAAAAATACTTTTTCTTAATTGCTATTGATTTTTAAGGTAAATTAAAGTAAAATATCAAAATATTGTGGTTATGGAGAAAAACTATGACAATCGTACACTTACTTGAAAAAAATGCTCGTGAATTTCCTAATGATGTAGCATTGGTTGAGATTAATCCTGAACAACCTGAAACAAGGCGAATCACCTGGAGTGAATTTGAACTTGTTGAACCTGGTGCAAGACGTCCGTACAGACGTGAAATCACTTGGGGAGTATTTGAGGAAAAAGCAAATCGTTTTGCTAATATGCTTACTCAGAATGGAATCGGAAAGGGCAATAAGGTTGCAATCCTTTTAATGAACTGCATTGACTGGTTGCCTATATATTTTGGAATATTAAAAACAGGTGCTTTGGTAGTGCCACTTAATTTCCGTTATTCATCCGATGAAATTGATTATTGTCTTGACCTTGCTGAAGCTGATGTTCTTGTTTTCGGTAACGAATTCGTAGGACGAGTTGAGGCAGTAGCAGATAAAATCAGTAAAAAATGTAAACTTATTTACTTTGGCGGAAGTTGTCCTGCTTTTGCAGACGATTATAACGAGCTTGTTTCTGAATGTTCAAGTAGTTTCCACGGCTGTTGGCTTGAAGAATCCGACGATGCTGCAATTTATTTCTCATCAGGTACAACCGGTTTCCCAAAAGCAATTTTACATAATCACGAAAGCCTTATTCACTCATGCAGATGTGAACAGGCTCATCATAACCAGACAAAGGATGACTGTTTCCTTTGTATCCCACCACTTTATCATACAGGTGCAAAAATGCATTGGTTTGGTAGTCTTTTGAGTGGTTCAAAGGCAATTATTCTTAAAGGTACACAGTCAAGAAATATTCTTAAGGTTGCAAGTGATGAGAAATGTACAATAGTATGGCTTCTTGTTCCTTGGGCACAGGATATTCTCAATGCTATTGATCGTGGCGAAATCGACCTGGAGGAATTTGATTTTTCAAACTGGAGACTTATGCATATCGGTGCACAGCCTGTTCCACAGAGTCTTATTAAGCGTTGGCTTGAATATTTCCCAAATCAACAGTATGATACAAACTATGGTCTTTCCGAGTCAATCGGACCTGGTGCTGTTCATTTAGGTGTTGAAAATGTCCGTAAAGTTGGTGCAATCGGTGTTCCGGGTTATGGTTGGCAGACAAAGATTGTTGACCCTGATGGCAACGAAGTAGCAAAAGGTGATGTTGGTGAGCTTTGTCTTAAAGGTCCCGGTGTTATGACTTGCTACTATCGTGACCCTGAAGCGACTGCAGCAACACTTAAAGATGGTTGGCTCCTTACTGGTGATATGGCTATGCAGGATGAGGAAGATTTTATTTACCTTGTTGACCGAAAAAAAGACGTTATCATTACTGGTGGTGAAAACCTTTACCCTGTACAGATTGAAAACTTTATGGCTGCACACGACAAAATCAAAGATGTTGCAGTTATTGGTCTTCCTGACCCAAGACTTGGCGAAATCGCAACAGCCATTGTTGAAGTTAAAAAGGGTATGACTTGTACAGAAGAAGAAATAAACGAATTCTGTATGAGCCTTCCAAGATACAAGAGACCTCGAAAGATTATTTTTGCAGATGTTCCTCGTAATCCTACAGGAAAAATCGAAAAGCCAAAGCTCCGTAAAATATACGGTGGCGAAGGTCTTGTTGACTCACAGAATAAGTCATAATTAATATATAATTAGAAAAGAGATTTTGGATATGAAAAAACTGATGATAGGTAATCAGGCAGTCGCAGAAGGACTCCATGATGGTGGTTTAGGTGTTGTTTCAAGCTACCCTGGTACACCATCGACTGAAATTACTGAATTTTTAAGTAAATTTGATGATATTCACAGCGAATGGGCACCAAACGAAAAGGTTGCTTGTGAGGTTGCATTCGGCTCAAGCCTTGCAGGTGCTCGTTCTGCTTGTGCTATGAAGCACGTTGGTCTTAACGTTGCTGCTGACCCACTTTTCACACTTTCATATACAGGTGTTAATGGTGGTCTTGTAATCTGCGTTGCAGATGACCCTGCAATGCATTCTTCACAGAATGAGCAGGACTCACGTCACTATGCAATGGCATCAAAGGTGCCAATGCTTGAACCTGCTGACTCAATGGAAGCATATACATTTGCAAAAAATGCTTTCGAATTGTCAGAAAAATTTGACACACCTGTTCTTCTTCGTATGTGTACAAGAATTGCACACAGTCAGTCAATCGTTGAAACAAGTGAAAAAGTTCCAGCAACATTAAAGGACTACGAAAAGAATCCATCAAAGTACATAATGGCACCTGCAAATGCAATCAAGCGTCATCCTTTTGTTGAGGAAAGAACACTTAAATTGCAGGAATTTGCAGAAAACTGCGAATACAATACAGTTGAAATGAATTCTGATGAAATCGGTATCATCACATCAGGTTGTTCATATCAGTATGTAAAAGAGGTTATGGGGGATAGTGCAAGTGTCCTTAAAATTGGTATGTCATACCCACTCCCGGTAAATCTCATTAAAGATTTCGCATCAAAAGTCAATACTCTTTATGTAATCGAAGAGCTTGACCCATTCATTGAAAATCACGTTAAAGCACTCGGTATAGATTGTATCGGTAAAGAGAAATTCTCAATTTTAGGTGAGTTTTCACAAAACACAATCGCAAAGGCATTCGATAAGGAGTTGCCTGAAAGTGTTTCTGCTGATTCATTTATTCCGAACAGACCTCCAATGATGTGTGCAGGTTGCCCACACAGAGGCTTGTTCTATACTCTTTCAAAGAATAAGATTACAGCACTTGGTGATATCGGTTGCTATACTCTCGGCTCAGCACCACCACTTAATGCTCTTGATTCAACTCTTTGTATGGGTGCATCGATTTCAGGCCTTCATGGCTTTAACCTTGCAAGAGGTAGTGAGACAGAAAAGAAGAGCGTTGCTGTTATCGGTGACTCAACATTTATGCATTCAGGCATGACAGGTCTTGTAAATGTGGCTTACAATGCGACAAATTCAACTGTTATTATTGTTGATAACTCAATTACAGGTATGACAGGCCATCAGCAGAATCCAACAACCGGTTATAATATCAAAGGTGACCCTGCTGCAAAGGTTGACCTTGAAGCACTTTGCAAAGCACTTGGTATCAATCGTGTAAGAGTTGTTGACCCATATGACCTTAAAGCTTGCGATACAGTAGTTAAGGAAGAATTGGCAGCAGAAGAGCCATCAGTTATCATTTCCCGCAGACCTTGTGTGCTTCTTAAATCAGTTAAGCTTGAAGCACCACTTACTGTGGATAATGATAAATGTCGTTCATGTAAGAGATGTATGACACTTGGTTGTCCTGCAATCAGTATGAAAGACGGCAAGGCAAAGGTTGACGCAACGTTGTGCGTAGGTTGTGGCGTTTGTAAGCAACTCTGTGCATTTGATGCAATCGTTTAAGGAGGGGACTTAAAATGAAAACTGTTAGTGTTATGATAGTTGGTGTCGGTGGACAGGGAAGTCTTCTCGCATCAAAATTGTTAGGTCGTCTTCTCGTTGACGAGGGTTACGATGTAAAAGTAAGTGAAGTTCACGGTATGAGTCAGCGTGGTGGCTCAGTTGTGACTTATGTCCGTTTCGGTGAAAAGGTTTATTCACCAATCATCACAGACGGTGAAGCAGATATTATTATTTCATTCGAAAAGCTTGAAGCAGGCAGATATGCAAACTTCCTTAAAAAGGACGGAAAAATCGTTGTAAATACTCAGCAGATTGACCCAATGCCTGTTATTGTCGGTGCTGCACAGTACCCTGAAAACGTACTTGACGAATTAACTGCAAAGGGTGTTAGTGTTGATGCTCTTGATGCACTCTCACTTGCTGAAGAAGCAGGCTCCGTGAAGGCTGTTAATATTGTTCTTATGGGTAAGGCTGCAAAATATTTCGAAATTCCAAAGGAACGTTGGATTACTGCTATCGAAAATACAGTTGCTCCAAAGTTTATTGAAATGAACAAAAAAGCATTTGAATTAGGTTATAATTCATAAATTAGGTTTTTTTGAAAAAACTACTTGACTATGAACATTTAGCGTGCTAAAATGTTAAAGTGATAAAGACGTTTGAACGGAAAATAGTATCCGGAAATATCATTTTCAGAGAGCTGCGGTTGGTGTGATGCAGTAGTGTAAAGTCGGTG
>CALBQZ010000067.1 GCA_937899735.1 uncultured Clostridia bacterium
AAGCCATACCACCACCGATAATTACTTTATCAGCGATTTTTAATAAGTTATCAACAACTGCAATTTTGTCAGATACTTTTGCACCACCAATGATAGCAACGAATGGGTGTTCTGGAGTATCAACAGCAGCCCCTAACATTGTAACTTCTTTTTCTACTAAGAATCCTAATGCATTTGGTAAGTATGTAGGAATTCCAACTGTAGAAGCGTGTGCACGGTGAGCAGTACCGAACGCATCGTTTACAAAGATATCTGCCATGGAAGCGAGTGCCTTTGCAAAGTCAGGATCGTTCTTTGTCTCTTCCTTGTGGAAACGAACGTTCTCGATGAGCATTACATCACCTTCGTTAAGTGCAGCAGCCTTAGCCTGTGCATCCTCACCTACAACATCCTTAGCGAGAGCTACTTCGCGGCCGAGCATTTCGGAAAGACGAGCTGCTACGGGAGCGAGGGAGAACTCAGGCTTGAACTCACCCTTGGGACGACCCATGTGAGAGCAAAGGATTACCTTTGCGCCGTTGTCTGCGAGATATTTAATAGTGGGAAGTGCTTCTCTGATTCTCTTATCATCTGTGATAACGCCATCCTTGAGGGGTACGTTGAAGTCGCAACGAACAAGGACTTTCTTGCCAGCTACCTGTAAATCTTCAACAGTTTTTTTGTTTAATGCACTGCTCATTTAAATAACATCCTTTCAAAAGATATAAATTTGTAATTTTTACCACATAATATAATATAACAAAAACTATATATTTTCAATAGTTATAATTATATTTGTTAAAATTTTATCATTTTATCCATGATATAGCTCTAAAATAGATTTTGTTTTGTCTATAATCATATTCTTTAACTCTTTTGGAGACTTAACTTTGATTTTATCGCCATACTGCATTATCCATGCCACAAGACCGTCATTTACAGCAACATCAATCTTTGAAATAAAATTATCTTCGTCATATGGTCGCATTAATACTTTCTCACCAAATTGGTCAATAAAATCTTCAATCATTTCATTGTTGCAAATCAATTCAACAGGCTTAATATCCCCCGAAAACATAGAAAGATGTTTGTTACTGTAATCTGCAATATCAAAATATGTTTGATATGGTGAAACCTCAGAAAAATGTCTTGCATATGTATCAAGAACTTTAACATTTTTCAATCTGTCAATTCTTAGATGAATGAGATTATTGTATTTGCTGTAATTGCCAACAAGATAGTAGTGGTCATCCGACCAGATTAATGCATATGGATTGATAATCATTGATTTTTCTTGATATCTCGCTGTTTTACCGTCTACGATTTTTCTTCTACGATATACAACTTCAATCTGTTTTTTCGATAATATCGCTGTGCTGATAATATCAATTACAATAAACAAATTCTCATTTTTACATTTATTTCGATTATCAATATAAACTTGTTTCTCTATTTTTTTGTACTGATACTCGCTAGCAAATGCAGAAAACTTCTTAATAAGCAGTTTTGTCTTTTTTGGTGAGATAAAATCAGCGGATTGAACAGCATCAATCAATAATCTTAATTCAGCAGGTTCAAAATAATATGGTGTCATAAAGTATCCACGTGGAGATTGTGACTTAATTATTTCATATCCGTATTCATTGAGATTTTCAATGCAGTCATAGACTGTTTTTCTTTCACATTCAATTCCATAGTCTTCGCGAAGAAAATCCATAATGTCTGTTGCGGACAAAGGATGTTCTTCATCAGATTTACGAGAAAGAATATCAATAATATACAGTAGTCTCAGTTTTTGAATAGAATGATTCTTCATAGCAATTAAAGTGTGAGTTTCTTATTTGTTTCAATAAGAACATTCTCATCAATTTTGATATTTTCACGGTCGTATGTCAAAATACCATTAACTTCGTTTTCAACGTCACTTACCTGTGTATATACAGTTGCAGAAAGACCTTTTTTAATAAGAGGAATAACCTGTGTGTCATGAAGAAACTTATATGCCTTTGACAAGCTTTTCTTTGTCGGGAACATCATATAACCAAAACTCTTTGATTCATCCCAGGTATGACCTCTGTCAATATGACTATAACCACCGAATTCAGTAATTGCAAAGATTCGACCGTCATTTCTGCGAGGGTTGATTGGGGCAATATATCTGTGCATACTGTTAAGGTCACCAGCACCCTGGTCGTGCCAGCCACTTGCATGGTCGACAATTCGGGATGGGTCGAATTTCTTGATGTCATTTGAAATTCTTACAGAGTCAAACTGTCCCCAACCTTCGTTGAAAGGTACCCAACAAGAGATACATGTGTGGTTATAAAGTTGATTAAGCATTTCATTCAGTTCACGTTCAAATTCATCACGCCACAACTGTTCACCACGTTTGAATGCCTTATATTTATTGTCTTTTACATGGATTGCAACAAGTGGTAATACGCCTGCAAGAAATTGACCAATATATTCGCCACCACTTACCATATCCTGCCACACAAGCATACCAAGTCTGTCACAATGATAATACCAACGGTCGAGTTCAACCTTGATATGTTTACGAAGCATATTGAAGCCCAATCTCTTCATTGTTTCAATATCATAAATCATTGCTTCATCAGTTGCTGGGGTCATGCCACCATCGGACCAATAACCCTGGTCAAGAAGACCTTTTTGGAAATAAGGTTTATTGTTAAGATAGAAACGTGGATAGCCCTTTTCATCCTTACCGATAGAATATTTACGCATACCAACATAACTTTTTACTGTATCAACAACATTACCATCTTTGATAAGTTCAACCTTAAGGTCATAAAGGAATGGATTTTCAGGTGACCAGAGTTTAATATGGTCAAACTTAATAACATCATCCATTGAAAGTGTATTTTCAGAGACAACAGCTTCACCGTCGAATACAGTTACCTTTACCTGACAGTTTTCTTCGTTTGCAAATGTTTTAAATGCAAGAGTTTTACTGTCTATATCAGGTGTCATCATAAGTTTAAGAATGTGGCAAGGTTCAACAGCTTCAAGCCACACACTCTGCCAGATACCCGATGTTGCAACGTACCAGAATCCGTGTGTATCGTTAACCTGCTTACCTCTTTGTTGCCAACCACTTTCAGTAGGGTCAAATACACTTACAACAAGTTCGTTTTCACCATCATTGAGCAATCTTGTAATGTCGATAGAGAATGTTGCATAACCTCCTCTATGAGTACCTGCAAGTTCTTTATTTACATACACTTTACATTCCCAGTCAACGGCAGCAAAGTTAAGAAGTATATTCTTTCCTTTCATAGTTTCAGTAACAGCAAATGACCTTTTATACCAGAGTTTCTGGTCAGGTTTTAATGGTCTTTCAACACCGGAAAGCATACTTTCAACTGCATATGGTACAACAATTTCGCCTTCAAATTTGTCAACCCATTCAACTGAAGAATCAACAATGGCATAGTCATAAACACCATTCATTGACATCCAGTTTTCACGTTCCATCTGTGGACGAGGGTATTCAGGCAATGGATTATTTCTGTCAACCATGTCAGTCCAACGAGTTTTCATAAATCCCATAAATTTTTACCTCCAAATTAAACAAAGCCCAATAAGGCATAATATCATTAATATTTTATAACATTATTAACCATTTGTCTATTGAATTTTTAAATTTTCTTTGATATAATAAAAGAGAAATTTGCGGGTATGGTGGAATTGGCAGACACGCAAGATTTAGGATCTTGTGCCGAGAGGTGTACAGGTTCGACCCCTGCTACCCGCACCAAAATAACAGTTTCGACTTCTGTCGGGACTGTTATTTTATTGCAGGTGGTCGAACCTGAGAAGGTTTTTGCGTTGAGAAAATGATTCGGTGAATCATTTTTGCAAAAAGTCGTGAGGTGGGTACCGAAATTCGTTAGAATTTGGGTCACCGAGCGAGATGGATGCAAGGCGTAGCCGTAGCAGACATTCGACCCCTGCTATTCTTTAGTTGAATTACAATTGTAATAATGATATAATATCTGTATATTATTGAAAGGTTTTATTTTTTATGAAAGAAAAAACTTCATTAGTCTTTACCGGTGATATTGGTTTTGACCGATATATGTACGGTAAATGGAACGATGAGAATTTAATATCAAAGGAAATTCTCGACTTTCTTCATGGTGCTGACCATGTTGTAACAAATGTTGAGGGTCCTGTTGCCATTGCTGAACAAAATACAACTCAAAGTGGAGTTCAGCAGTTGTTGCATACCATTGACCCAAAGGCTATAAAAGTTCTTAATAATATGAAATCTGATATTTGGAATATCTGTAATAATCATATTATGGATGCAGGAGCCTACGGTATAGAAAGTACATTAAAAATAGCAAAAGAAAATGGCGTTCAGACTATTGGTGCCGGAATGAACATTGATGAAGCAAGAAAGCCTGTTATTCTTGATGAGGCTGGTGGAATCGGTATGTTTGGCGTTGGGTATCAACGAGCTTGCCGTAAAGCAGATGTTGATAAACCAGGTTGTTACAGTTGGAGTGACCTTGATGAAATCCAAAAGTCTATTGATGAAATCAAAAAGACTTGTCGCTGGTGTATAGTTGTTGCCCATGCAGGTGAAGAATTTACTCCACTTCCCTCTCCTTATACTCGTGAAAGATATCACAAGTATCTCGAGATGGGTGCTGATGTAATTGTAGCACACCACCCACACGTACCTATGAATTATGAAACTGTTGGCGATAAAGTTATTTTCTATTCGTTAGGAAATTTTATCTTTGATACTGATTATCAGCGTTCACAGTTTAATACTGATATTGGTTTAATTGTTAAACTTAATTTTACCGAAAATGAGTTCACATATGAGCCTATGGGAATTAGAATTGTTCGTGGTGAAGAAAGAATCGTTAAAGATGAGCTTCCTCGCATCTTCGTTGATGTTCAAGAGGATGAATATAATCTTTTAGCACCTTTGTCTGCGAAGATGCTTATTGCAGCAACAAAGCGTCAGATGGCCTATTTAAAGCCTGAAGAATTCAAAGGTGCTAGTGAAGAAAAATGGAAAGAACATTTTGCAGAACCGTTAAGAACTGGTCGAGTACCTGGTGAAACACTTGATTTTTTTATTCTTTGTCCATTAGCCGAAAAGGCTGAAGAAGAGAAATGGAAAGAAAGCAAATTAGAAGATATTAAAAAATATATTTTAGAACAAATGTAGTCAAAAAGGATTGGAACTATTCCAATCCTTTTCTCTTTTACCATGTATTAACTTTATCTATATGAACTGAGTTTAATGAATAATATCTGTAACTGTCAAGTCTTCGCATATAGGAGTCAACAGTATGGGCACAAATGAGTATTTCACCGTCTGTATCAAATCCTGTAACAATAAGTGTATGATAAAGTCTTTGTCCATTACTCAAAAATATCACATCACCTAACTGAATTTCATTTAAATTTACATCTTTACCAACAGGACCAACACTTTGGTTTGTTGTTAAATATCTATATAAATATTCAACCCCTGACCATGCAGCCGCTCGGTCATTGGGTGAAATATAATACCAACCAACATCTTTCGTGTAATTCATTACTCCTGCACCTGCATAAATACATTGTGAGGCAAAATTCGTGCAGTCCCCTCCTATTCCGTGAAAATCGTAATATTGTGGATTTCTTGACAATGCCCACTGTTTCGCATAATTAACAGCATTATTTCTGTTATATTCAAAACTACGCATAAAAAATCACTCCCATACATTCTATGCAGGAAGTGATTTTAGTTTAATTACCGATAAAAGTATAATATGATTGCATAAGAATTGTTATCAGCTCATCATCTGTTTTATTGAGTAATAAAGCATTATCACTTGGTGAGCCTTTATACCAACCTAAATTCACAATTTTACATTTGTAGCCATTGAAATATTCTTTTTCAGCATTATTAAATTCAACTTCATTAATTATTTCATTATTTGAATTTTTGTATGTTGCAGTAAAACTTTCATTATCACTCCATAATGCTTCTTTATGTGCAATCAAATCACTCTTAAATTGATTGTTCTCTAAATAGGAATTAAATAGAAAAGTTAAATGTTCAGCACCACTTACTCGAAGACTATCATAGAAAGCATAATGATATTTATTCTCCATATTATAACAATTTACTGAATCGGAAAACAATAAATCCGGTTGAGAATCAAGCTTATTGTCAATTTTATATTCGACTAAACCATCAACATTTTTGTTTACTTCAAAAAAAGTATTTTCAGAATAAATATTGATCTGTTTTTCTGAAAGCCTTAGAGCATCTCTCCTGAAAGTTAGTTAAATTAATACCCACAG
>CALBQZ010000068.1 GCA_937899735.1 uncultured Clostridia bacterium
TATACATCATATTTTCCATTTCTGCAAAGCTCATAACGCCTGTTACAACATCGCTACGAATCATAAATGGTGGAATATAGTAAGTAAAGCCACGGTCAATCATAAAATCTCTTGCATATGAGAGAATTGCTGAATGAAGTCTTGCTATATCACCGCAGAGATAGTAGAAACCATTACCACTTGTCTTTCTTGCACTGTCAAGGTCGATACCATTAAGGCTTTCCATAATGTCAACATGGTATGGAACTTCAAAATCAGGTGTTACAGGCTCACCATAACGCTGAATTTCAACATTTTCACTGTCGTCCTTACCAATTGGAACGCTATCGTCAATAATATTAGGAATAATAAGCATAATCTTACGGATTTCTGCTTCTAATTCACCCTCTTTAACCTGCAAAGCAGCAAGCTCGTCAGCCATATCCTTAACTTTCTGCTTAACAACCTCTGCTTCGTCACGTTTACCCTGAGCCATAAGGCCACCGATTTCCTTACTTACGGAATTACGGAGTGCACGAAGCTCGTCGCCTCTGCCTTTTGCTGCTCTGTATTCAGCATCAAGCTCAATTACCTTATCAACCAAAGGAAGTTTTTCATCCTGGAATTTCTTTTTAATGTTTTCCTTAACCACGTCAGGGTTAGTTCTGAGAAATTTTATATCTAACATGCTTTATTTCCACCTTATTTGTCTAATTCTTTTGCAAGTTGTGTTAAATCTTCTTTACCGAAGAACTCAAATTCAAGGGTTCCTTTATGTCCGGAAGGTGACAGGTAAATTTTTACCTTTCTACCAAGAACATTGGTAAGGGCAATCTCAACTTCGTCATAGTATTTATCCCTTTTTTTATCACGCTTTTTAGGTTTTGGTTTCTCACCCTGATTAGCGTATTTAACCATTTTTTCAACCTGACGCACTGATAATTCCTGAGCAACCGTAGTTTCTGCAATTCTCAGCATCTCTTTTTCTTCGTCAAGTCCTAATAATGCACGAGCATGTCCTGCCGTAATCTTTCCATCACCAAGCATCTGCAAAACAGGTGAGGGGAGTTTCAATAATCTCAATGTATTTGTAACTGCTGTACGGGATTTCCCAACTCTATCCGCTGCCTCTTCCTGAGTAAATCCATAGGACTCAATAAGAGATTTCAAACCTTCAGCCTCTTCAACCGGATTCAAGTCCTCACGTTGGAGATTTTCGATAAGAGCAAATACACTTGCTTCTTCATCAGTCATTTCACGAATAGTAACAGGTACTTCGTGAAGTCCTGCCATACGTGCTGCACGCCAACGACGTTCACCTGCAATAAGCTGATAACTGCCATCGGACATTGGTCTTACGAGAATTGGCTGAATAATACCATTCTGCTCAATGCTTTTTGCAAGTTCTTCAAGAGCTTTCTGATTAAAGTTTTTTCTGGGCTGATTTCTGTTAGGCTCAACCTCGTTGATATTCAGCATTGTTGCGGAGTTTTCATTCTCCATCGCCGAATTATCAAGGAAAAGAGCATCCATGCCTCTGCCCAATCCTCCTTTTTTTGCCATCTTCTCACCTCATCGTCTCTGTTGTGCTAAAAATTCCTCTGCGAACTCGTTATATGCGATTGCACCCTTGGAATTTCTGTCATAATACATAATGGGCTCACCAAACGAAGGAGCCTCGGAAAGTCTTACATTTCTTGGGATTGTAGTTTTATAAACTTTGTTTGGGAAAAACTTTTTGATTTCTGTCACAACCTGTTGTGTAAGATTAAGTCTTCCGTCATACATTGTCTGTAAGACACCCTCAAGTTCAATATGAGGGTTATAAAGTCTTTTAACCTGACGGACCGTAGCCATAAGCTGTGCAAGTCCCTCAAGTGCGTAGAATTCGCATTGTACTGGCACCAAAAAAGTATCAGATGCTGTTAATGCGTTAATAGTAATAAGTCCAAGAGATGGAGGACAATCAAAAAATATGTAATCATACTTGTCCCAAAGCTGTGCAACAGCCATCTTCAAACGACTTTCTCTTTTATCTATAGAAATAAGTTCAACCTCTGCACCTGCAAGATTCAAATCAGCAGGAATAATATCCACATTCTTGAATCTTGTTGTAACAACTGCATCGTTAGCATTGATGTCCTTAACAAGAACGTCATAGGAAGAATGAACTATTCTTCTTTTATTTATACCAAAACCACTTGTGGAATTGCCCTGTGGGTCAATATCTGCAAGTAATACTCGGTAACCTTTTGCACCAACTGCTGCTGCAAGGCTTACGGCAGTTGTAGTTTTACCCACACCGCCTTTTTGGTTAATTATTGAAATAACTTTTGCCAAAAATCCCACTCCGAAACAGTAAAAAGGATATTTTTATAACCCTATTACCCGATTTTATACAAGTATATCATATATTTTTATAAATTTAAAGTAAAAAATAAGATTTTTTACAAATTTGCAATATTTACTTGTAAAAATGTTTCACGTGAAACAAACAATTTCTATATACAGCAAAAGACCCCTCTTACGAGGAGCCTTTCGCTGTGGATGTGGGGTGTGAAAGAGAAGGATATGGAGTGGCTTTCGCCACTTTTATAAAATCACTCAGTATCGGGGGATATGAGTGGTTTTACCAAGATAGTTACTGATTGCTTGCCATTGGTCGGTCTTCAAGCTTTGGAATTCTTACAATATATTCAACATACTCATCTGTTTCAGTTTTTACTGAGTCGGCATCAATCCCTGCACGACGAATAGTATCAACGGCATTATTAAGAGTGTTTATAAATATTCTTATATCTTTAAAACCTTTGAGAATCTGTCTTTTTGGCGCTTCATTTTTGCGAAGCATCTGCTCAATCAAAGCTTCACTCTCGTTAACGGTCAAATGTCTGTCTATGATTATTGACAATGCTCTTGCTCTCTGGACTTCATCATTTAACGAAAGAAGTGCTCTTGCGTGACGTTCGGAAAGTCCAGCTCGTGTGATTTTATATCTCATTTCCTCGCTGAGTCGCAAAAGTCTTAACTTATTTGAAAGGGTTGACTGTGCTTTTCCTAATTTCTTACAAAGCTCTTCCTGGCTCATGCGATAATCACTTACAAGTGTTGCCAGGGCTTCTGCTTCTTCAAAGAAATCAAGATTCTGCCTTTGAAGATTTTCTATTATGGCAAACACTGCTGAGTCACTTTCTGAAATATCATTTACAATGCAGGGCACTTTAGTTATTCCTACAAGTCTTGCTGCTCGGAGTCGTCTTTCTCCTGCAACCAATTCATATTTTCCTTCTTCATTAGTTCTAACTAACAGTGGTTGCAAAATACCATTGGCACGAATACTTTGTGCAAGACCTTCAAGCTCATCGTAATTAAACCTTTTTCTCGGTTGATTTGGATTTGGGAGAATTTCACTTTGCGGAATTAAAATGATTTTACTTTCTGTTCTTACTTTGTAAAGACTATTTTTCTTCATAAATAAAACCTCCGCAGTGCTTGTCCTTGACATAAGAATAACACCACAAAGGTACAAAAGTAAAGAAAATCCCATCGAGTAAAAACGACGGGATATCAATGGTTTTCGATATTATTTTAATGGTTTTTTGGAGATTTGTGCAGAAGGTCTTGGGTATTTTGTCGGAGTTTGCGAATTTTTTCTGATGCGAATAATTCTTCGAGGCATATTTTCGACTAAATCAAACAAAATATCCTCCTCAATTTTACCACCAAGGATATTAATTGCTTTTTTTGCTTCACTGATTTCCTCATTACTTTCAGCTGATTTCATAGAAACAAAGCTTCCACCAACTTTAACAAAAGGAAGGCAATATTCAGAAAGAACGGGGAGTGCCGCTACTGCACGAGCTGTTGCAAAGTCATATTTTTCTCTGTATTTCGCAAGTTGTGCTGCTTCTTCTGCTCTCATATGAAGAATATCGCCTTTAATTCCACACTCATTCAATACATTCTCAATAAATCCCAATCTTTTCTTTGTGCTGTCAAGAAAAGTCATCTGAATATCGGGTCTGTAAAGTTTTAAAACAAGTCCCGGGAAGCCTGCGCCTGTACCGACGTCGATAATCTTTGCGTTTTCGTGAATATCAATATATTTAAGAATTGATAAACAATCTGCAAAGTGCTTGACTGTAACATCGTCAGGCTCTTTGATTGCAGTAAGATTAAAACTTTTGTTAGTTTCAATAAGCATTTCTGCAAAAGTATCAAGACGCTGAAATGCATCTTCGTCAAAATTTATTTCAAATGGTTTAATTGTGTTATAAAGCAAATCTTTATTTAACATTATCTTTTTCCTTTATTTTCTTTCATTCTTGCTTAAGTGAATAAGCAATACGGATATATCCGATGGTGAAACACCACTTATACGAGAAGCCTGACCCACACTTTCCGGACGGACCTTCTTAAGCTTTTCCCTTGCTTCAAGACGGAGTGAATAAACTTCGTCATAATCTATATCCACAGGAATTTTCTTAACTTCAAGTCTTCTCATTTCGTCAACCTTCGCTTGCTGACGTTTGATATATCCCTCATACTTAAGGTCGATTTCAACTTGTTCAAAAACATCCCATGACAAATCAGGTCGTGTTTTGTCGAATGGTGTAAGACACTCATAGTCGAGTTGTGGCCGTTTAATGAGTTCTGCAAGTCTTATTCCTGTTTTCATTGGTGCTGTTTCACGTGAAACAAGCACTTTATTAATTGCTTCCGATGGTGGAATTGTAACAGATTTCACTCTTTCTTTTTCTTGTTTTATAAGTTCAAGTTTATTTTTAAACTTTTCATATCGTTCTTCGGAAATAAGACCAATCTCATAACCATAGTCCGTAAGACGAATATCTGCATTGTCTTGACGAAGCAAAAGTCTGTATTCACTACGGGACGTCATCATTCTGTATGGGTCGGAGCAACCCTTTGTTACAAGGTCATCGATAAGTGTTCCAATATATGAACTTGCACGGTCAAGGATAAAAGGTTCTTTTCCTTGAATCTTACGCACAGCATTGATACCTGCAATAAGTCCCTGTGCAGCAGCTTCCTCGTATCCGGATGAGCCATTAAACTGACCTGCACCAAAAAGGGAATCAATATCATTGAATTCAAGGGATGCCTTTAATGCCAATGGGTCAACACAGTCGTATTCAATGGCATAGGCTGTTCTCATAACCTCAACATTTTCAAGGCCCTTGATACTCTTAAGGAATTTTAACTGAACATCTTCCGGCAGGGAAGAAGACATACCCTGAAGATAAAGCTCTTCTGTATCAAGTCCACAAGGCTCAATGAAAAGCTGATGTCTTTCCTTTTCTTCAAAACGGACAATTTTATCTTCGATACTTGGGCAATATCTTGGACCTACACCCTCAATTTTTCCTGAGTAAAGAGGGGAGCGATGAATATTCTCAAGAATAATTCTTTTTGTTTCTTCGTTTGTATATGTAATATGACATACCTCTTTATTTTCTGGTAAATCAACCGTCTCGTAAGAGAATGGAATAACTTTCTCGTCACCTTCCTGAACTTCAAGACCAGTAAAATCAACACTGCGTCTATTAACTCGTGATGGTGTACCTGTTTTAAATCTGCGAAGAGGAATATTCATTTTATAAAGAGCCTGAGAAAGACGAGTAGCAGGAAACATTCCATCAGGACCACTTTCAAAAGAAACATCACCGATATAGATTCTGCCACCAAGGAAAGTGCCTGTTGCAATGATAACTGCCTTTGCAGTATAAATTGCATCAAGCTGAGTTTTAAGATAGAAAATGCCATCCTTTTTATAAAGGTCAACAATTTCTGCCTGCTTCATATCAAGGTTTTCCTGCTTTTCAAGGACGTGCTTCATATATTTTGAATAATCACGTCTGTCAATCTGTGCACGTAAAGAGTGTACGGCAGGACCTTTACCTCGGTTAAGCATTCTTACCTGTATGGAATTTTTATCTGCAGCCTTACCCATTTCACCACCAAGAGCATCTATTTCACGAACAAGATGACCTTTTGATGTACCACCGATTGACGGATTACAAGGTAAATTACCAACCCAGTCCATATTTATTGTAAATATAACAGTTGACGCACCAAGGCGTGCCGAAGCTAGTGCAGCTTCAATACCTGCATGACCTGCACCAACAACAGCTATATCATATTCTTTTGCAAAATATTCCATAATATCATTCCTGAAAATAAAACAGGCAGGAGCCTCAGCCCCCGCCCTACCATTTTAATCTATTCTGTAATTGTTGAACGAATTTCAACTTTTCCATAAAGTGCAGAACCGTCAATATCACTCTTTGGTGCTCTGTCAGGAGAGATTTCAGGCTTGTAAGCTTCTTTCTTTTCTCTTCTGCCACCGTTACGATTATTTCTACCACGGTTGCCACCATTATGTTTTGCACCTTCAACAGGAGAAATAACTACTCTTCTGTCAAGGTCTGAACCGATTGAATGAGATGTTGCTCCTTCAATTTCCTGAACAGCAGTATGAATAATTCTTCTCTCGTAAGGGTTCATTGGTTCAAGAGAGATATTTCTGCCCTGACGAACAGCCTTAACAGCAGTTTTTCTAGCAAGAATTCTAAGAGTTTCTTCTCTCTTTGCACGATAGTTACCAACATTGATTGAAACTCTCTTATAGCTTGACTTTCCTTTATTTGCAACCATTCTTGCAAGATATTGGATAGCATCAAGTGTTTCACCACGTTTACCGATAATAATACCGTAATCATCACCACAGTCAAGTTCAAAATAGATTTCTTCTGCGTTTGATTTTTCTGTGATGTTGCATTCCTGCATACCAAGTGACAATACTATTGACTTGATATATTCAGCAGTTTCAGGATAAAGATTTGTTTCTTCCAAAGGAAGTTCAACTGTTTCTTTAACTTCTGCCTTAATTTCTTTTTTGTTTTCCTGTTTTTTAGGCTCAACCTTTTTTTCAGGTTTCTTTTCTACTTTTTTGTTTTCTTTCTTAGCCTCTTTTTTCTCAGGTCTTGGGTCTGGTAAAGTTACAGAAACCTTAACCTTTGCAGGGTTACCACCAAAAAGACCAAGAATTTTCTTTGTTGGAGTCTGTACAACTTCAACTGTAAAGTCATCAAAATCACTGATGCCAAGCTCAACCATGGCAGCAGCTTTTGCCTCGTCAACCGTATTACCGGTTCCGATTGCTTCTTTAATCATATTTTTACCTCAGTTAATCTTCTTTTTTCTTTTCAGCTACGCTCTTTAATACTTTTTCTTTTGCTCTACGATTAATTGTTTCCTCAACCATAGCTTTTGCAAGCATTTTCTTTGGTGTTAATACCTTGTTTGTAATAATCATCTGAACAAATGAAAGAGCACTTGACATAATAATGTAAATACCAACACTTGCAGGGAAAAGGAATGAGAAATAAACGCTCATTGCAGGTGACATAAATGTCATACAACCTGATGATGGATTCTTCGCCATTTCAGGATTTGTCTTTTTCTGTCTTAACCATGTATAAACACCCATAGCAAGTGATGTCACACCTGTAAGAATAGGAATAAGCCATAACATATCTAATCCCATTTTTGTATCAGGTGTTCTTGAAAGGTCAATACCTAAGAACTTGAAGTTTTCAATAAACTCATTAATTTGTGTGATAACTTCAGCAGGGATTGCTGACTTATCAATTTCACTGAAACGGGTAATTGCAGTAAGTTCAAGTCTCATATCCTGTTTTTCATAAGCAGTAAGATTTGAAAGTTTTAAAACTTCTGCTTTAAGAATTTCTATTGTTTCCTTTGGAATTTTAAGAACATATGATAAGAGTCTGTAGTTTACACCAAAAACACCCATCATAACAGGCAACTGAATAAGCATAGGAAGGCATCCGCCTGTCATTGATGAATAACCCTCTTTTGCATAGAGTTCATTCATAGCTTCATTCATCTTCTGTTGATTTCCTGCATATTTTTCTCTGATTCTCTTGATTTTTGGTTGCATTCTCTGGGTCTTAATCATACCCTTTTGTTGCTTTATCGAGGACGGAAGTAAAACAAGCTTAACGCAAATTGTCATTAGCAACAGTGATAATACATAATTGTTACTGATTTCATAGAAGAAACCAATAATCATACCAAATGGTATCGATAAATAGTTATAGATAAATTCGTACATTTTGTCCTCCGATAATTTTTGGACTTACTTTTTTTCCTTTTTTCTTGGAACGGGGTCATATCCACCAGGAAAAAGTGGATTACATCTTACGAGTCTTAAAGCTGCGAGTATAACACCTTTTAAAACTCCGTGTATTTCAATTGCCTCTACTGCATACTGTGAACATGTTGGATAAAAACGGCACTTTGGTCCGAACAAAGGTGATATTTTTCTTTGATAAAACTTTATTGCTTTAATCAGCATCTTTTTCATCAATTACACCTGCTTCCTTTAATTGTGAAAGCATTATTTGTGCTATCTGTGTGCTCTTCTGATATTTTGTTCTTGACCTTGCAACGAATACAAAATCATAATTACCGTTTATTTTGTCTTCAATTTCACGATATGCTGCACGGATAACTCGCCTTGCACGATTTCTTTCAACGGCATTTCCAATCTTTTTTGAAGTAGTTATCCCGATACGACAAATTCCCGCACGGTTTTTTAATACATAAGAAACCAGTGCAGGAGCCTGAAATACTTTACCTTTGCCGTATGTTCTACGGAAATCACAGTTACTTTTAATCGTTACTGTATTTTTCAATTTTTTTACCCAGTCAACAAATTAGTATGTTAACTGCTTTCTGCCCTTAGCTCTTCTACGAGCAAGTACCTTTCTGCCGTTTCTGTCAGACATTCTCTTACGGAAGCCGTGCTCCATCTTGCGATGACGCTTCTTTGGCTGATAAGTTCTCTTCATTTTTACTCCTCCGTTTCATAATATAGTCACACATTGTAAAAATATCTGCGGATAGACATTATATAAAAAAAAAGTCAACTTGTCAACTTAAAAAATTAAACCTGTTTTTTTCAATATCTTCGGTTAAAATTAATTTTTAAAATATTTTTCAACAATATATTGTGTTTTTTGTCGAAAAATTCTCCAAAAAAATTTAAAAATAAGTTTTTAAATTAAAAAATATGTTGAAAACTTCACTATATTTTATATATATAAATAGTATATATTTATTAGATTTTCCATTGAAATTCATTTAAAAGTGTGCTAAAATTGATTATGTATGAAATTGGGTCACTACACTTAAAAACACCCAAAACGCCAAATAGGGCATATTTTATTGAAATTACGGCAATTACCCATATTTTACTATTTTTCAGAAAGGATGAAACACTTTGAATTCATATTCTCAATTTTGGGAAACAATCTGTAACTACTGCAAAGAAAATATGGAATCAAACACCGCTTATGAAATGTGGATTAAGCCTTTAAAGCTTATTAAGCTTGAGGCTGACCGAGTTATTATTGCTGCAGAGCTTTTTAAAATAAATGTTTTAAAAGACCGTTACAGTAAGCTTTTAAAAGAAGCATTTATGAGTGTTATGGGCTTTAATGTGGATATTGATATTATCCCATTTGAAAATAT
>CALBQZ010000069.1 GCA_937899735.1 uncultured Clostridia bacterium
TTTGCCTGACTTCTCCAATATGCTCTTTCTTTACTTGTCATATTATTCTCCTAAATATTTTGGTAATTCTTCTACAAATTTTCTTAAAGCATTTCCACGGTGACTTACTTTATCTTTTTCTTCTGCTGAAAGTTCACCGAATGTCTTGTCACCTACAAGGAACACAGGGTCATAACCGAAACCACCGTTTCCGTGAACCTCGTGTGCGATAATACCCTCACAAGTGCCACGGACTGTAAAACTTCTTCCGTCAGGGAAGCAACAGCATACACAGCTTACAAATCGTGCTGTTCTTTCCTTGTTAGGAACATCTTTCATAAGTCCCAAAAGCTTTTCATTATTCTTTGCATCATTTCCGTGTTCTCCACCAAAACGAGCTGAATAAACTCCCGGTGCTCCGTCAAGAAAATCAACCATAAGTCCTGAATCGTCCGCTACACAAACCATTCCGCTTTCCTTACAGCCACTATCAGCCTTTAAGAATGCATTTTCCTCAAAAGTTTCTCCTGTTTCATCAACCTCGGAGAGTTCAATTCCTGCCATATCGGCAGTTAAAACATTTATACCAAGCGGAGCTAAAATTCTCTGTAACTCTGCTTGTTTTTTCATATTATGAGTTGCGATTAAAAAGTCCAAAGAATCCCCTTCTCTTCTTTTCTTTCTTTTCAGGTTGTTCTTCTTCAACCTGTTCTTCTTCAACTATCTCTTCTTCCTGTTCGAGTCCTGCATCATCTGTTTCGGAAGTTTCTTCATCGTTTCCAAGGTCTTCATGGGGGAGTTCTTCTTGTAAAATATCTTCATTAGCTTCTTCGAGTTCTTCTTTGCTCTCTTCAAAAATTTCAAGTGTTATATCCTCCTCTTCCTTGTACTCTATCTTATCAAACAATCCGTCAGCAAATGCCGCTGGTTTGAATGGTTGTAAGTCGTCAATCTGTTCACCGACACCAATAAACTTAACAGGAATTCCAAGTTCATTTTTAATTGCAAGAACAACACCACCACGAGCTGTACCGTCAAGTTTTGTAAGAACGATACCTGTGATTTCAGCAACTGACTGGAATTCACGAGCCTGATTAACTGCATTCTGTCCCGTTGTTGAGTCAAGCACGAGCAAAACCTCACGGTCAGAGTATGGCAATTCACGGTCGATAACTCTGTAAATCTTATTAAGCTCGTCCATAAGATTTTTCTTGTTATGAAGTCGTCCTGCAGTATCGATAATGATAATTTCGCTATCTCTTGCCTTTGCTGCACCGATTGTATCGAAAACAACTGCAGCAGGGTCAGCACCTTCCTTGTGCTTGATAATATCAACACCTGCTCTGTCTGCCCAAATCTGCAACTGGTCAATAGCGGCAGCACGGAAAGTATCGGCAGCACCGAGAATAACGCTCTTACCTTGTGCCTTATACATAGCGGCCATTTTACCAATTGTTGTTGTCTTACCAACACCATTTACACCGATAACAAGGATGATTGACGGAACAGTGATAAGTCCCATATCTTCGCCACCATAAAGCATTTCAGAAATAATGTCCTTAATCTTCTGACGAACTTGATTTGCATCCTTTATTTTACCTTTTTCTGCTTCCTCACGAAGCTTTTCTGTAATTTCAACAGCAGTTGTAACACCAACGTCACCCATTACAAGAATCTCTTCAAGTTCAGTATAAAGGTCATCTGTAATTTCGTCAAAGCTATCGAGCATATCGTCAATAGCTCCTGCCATTTTATTTCTTGTCTTTGTAAGACCAAAGTTAATTTTCTTAAAAATTCCCATAATAAATACCTCTCTACAAAGAGAATTTTATCCCCTCCCTCTTTGAGGGAGGTGTCTGCGATAGCAGACGGAGGGAGTTCCTTTGTTTTTTACTCCCTCAGTCAAATGCTTATGCATTTGCCAGCTCCCTCAATGAGGGAGCGTAATTTATGCCAAACCCAACTTACGAGCTAACTCCGCTGTTTTAAGTTCAAGAATTTTTGATACGCCTTCCTCTTGCATTGTAACACCGTAAAGCATATCTGCCTCTTCCA
>CALBQZ010000070.1 GCA_937899735.1 uncultured Clostridia bacterium
GCTTCTTCAACAGCAACTGCACATGCAACTGTTGCGCCTACCATTGGGTTGTTACCCATACCGATAAGACCCATCATTTCAACGTGAGCAGGAACTGAAGATGAACCAGCGAACTGAGCATCACCGTGCATTCTACCCATTGTATCTGTAAGGCCATAAGAAGCAGGACCTGCAGCCATGTTATCTGGGTGAAGTGTACGACCTGTACCGCCACCTGATGCAACTGAGAAGTAGTTTACGCCATTTTCCATAGCCCACTTCTTATATGTGCCTGCAACAGGATGCTGGAAACGAGTTGGGTTAGTTGAGTTACCTGTGATAGAAACGTCAACGCCCTCTTTCTTCATAATAGCAACGCCTTCAAGAACGTCGTTTGCACCGTAGCAACGAACAGCAGCTCTTTCGCCGTCTGAATATTTTGTTTCGTTTACAATCTTAAGCTCGCCTGTGTAGAAATCATACTCAGTCTGAACATAAGTAAAGCCGTTGATTCTTGAAATAATCATAGCAGCGTCTTTACCAAGACCGTTAAGGATAACACGAAGAGGTTCTTTACGAACTTTGTTAGCTGTCTTTGCGATACCGATAGCACCTTCAGCAGCAGCAAATGATTCGTGACCTGCAACGAATGCGAAACACTTTGTTTCTTCCTTAAGAAGCATTGCGCCAAGGTTACCGTGGCCAAGACCAACGTCTCTCTGTTCAGCAACTGAACCAGGGATACAGAAAGCCTGAAGACCCTTACCAATAACTGCAGCAGCTTCAGAAGCTGTCTTTACACCTGATTTAAGTGCAAGTGCAACACCGAGTGTGTAAGCCCAAACAGCATTTTCAAATGCGATTGGCTGAACACCCTTAACGATGCCTTCAACATCAATACCATTAGATTCGCAAAGAGCCTTTGCGTCCTCGAGAGAAGCAATACCGTATTCAGCAAGACATTTCTCGATTTTAGCCATACGTCTTTCTTTGCCTTCAAATCTTACATCATTAGCCATTTTAGTATCCTCCTTCTCTTATTCTTCTCTTGGGTCGATATACTTTGCAGCATCTGCAAAACGACCGTAAGAGCCTGTATTATTCTTAAGAGCTGTTGCAGCATCCATGCCGTGACGGATATCTTCCATCATCTTGCCGAGCTTAACAAACTCATAACCGATAACCTGGTCATCGCTGTCAAGAGCCATTCTTGTGATATAGCCTTCAGCCATTTCCATGTAACGAACGCCCTTAACCTTTGTTGAGAACATTGTACCAACCTGTGAACGAAGTCCCTTACCAAGGTCTTCAAGACCTGCACCAACAACAAGACCGTCTTCTGAGAAAGCAGACTGTGAACGACCATAAACGAGCTGGAGGAAGATTTCTCTCATAGCTGTGTTGATAGCGTCACAAACAAGGTCTGTGTTAAG
>CALBQZ010000071.1 GCA_937899735.1 uncultured Clostridia bacterium
TTGAAGCACCACCTTGTAAGAATAAAACCTTATAATTATCAGGAATGTTCATAAGTTCACGAAGTAACTGTTCAGCACCTTTAATAATGCTGTCATAAACCTTTGAACGGTGGCTCATCTCCATTACTGATTGACCACTACCTTCGTAATCAAGCATTTCTGCAGCAGCTTTTTTTAGTACTTCTTCAGGGAGCATAGATGGACCTGCTGAAAAATTATAAACTCTTGCCATAAAATATAACCTCCAAATGTATTTTACAATAAATTATATGTTAAAAATTTAAACATTGTCGAAATTATAACAGAGATAATATATAAAAGTCAATAGAATGACAAAAAAATAACAAAGTATTTTTAATAAACTTGTTACACGCTGAAAAATTGTTAATATTTTTAACAATCAAGTTTAAAAAATATAAATTTTAAAAAATTTTCATTTATCTTGCAGATATTATTAATTTATATTATAATATAGGATCATAATAGGAGTGATATTTTTATTTATGGAAAAAGCTAATATTTTATTCGATGAATTTAATGGAAAATCATTTTCCATTCCGATGGTAGCTCTTCGAGGTCTTGTTGTTTTTCCTGAAATGACAATGCATTTTGACGTAGGAAGAATAAAGTCGGTTAAAGCAATCAGAGCTGCTATGGAGAAGAAAACAAACATATTTCTTGCAGCACAGATGGATATGGAATGTGATGACCCAAGAATTGATGATATTTATCGTTCTGGTGTAGTTTGTGAAATAAAGCAGGTTATGAAATTACCAGGTACAGACACGCTTCGAGTTATCGTTTATGGTCTTTATCGTGCAGAGCTTTTACATATGAATTCTGCAAATCCATATTTATCAGCTATCGTTCGTAAAATTGAAACAGAAAAGGTATCTGTTGAAGATGCTATGTATGAAGAAGCACTCGTTCGCAACCTTGTTGGTATTTTTGAAGAATATTCATATTTTATCCCAAAACTTCCTAATGATATTGTTGTTGGTGTTTCAGTACGAAAAGAAGCAGCAGAAATAACTGACTATATCCTTTCAAATATTCCCCTTGACTATGCTGTTAAACAAGGATTATTAGAGGAACTTAACCCTTTGAAGAGAGCAGAATCACTTTGTTTGATTCTTAAAAGAGAAATTGAACTTTTAGCTATTGAGGAAGAAATTAATAATAAAGTTCAGGAACAAATGGAAGAAAATCAACGTGAGTATTATCTTCGTGAGCAGATTAAAGCAATTTCCGAAGAACTCAACGAGGGTGATGGTGCAATTTCTGAGTCTGAAGAGTATAAGGAACAGATTCGAGCTATTGGTTTTTCAGAAGACATTGAGAGAAAATTAATTCGTGAATGCGATAGACTTATGAAAATGCAGTCATCAAGTCCCGAATCAGCAGTCATTAGAAATTATCTTGATAAAATCATCTCTTTGCCATGGTCATATTGTACAGATGAAAATCTCGATATTGAGCATGCACAAAAGGTACTTGATGATGACCATTATGGTCTCCAGGATGTAAAAGAAAGAATTATTGAATTTCTTGCTGTTAGAAAAATTAATCCCGACGTAAAAGGCCAGATTATTTGTCTATCAGGACCTCCAGGTGTGGGCAAGACTTCTATTGCTCGTTCTCTTGCGAGTGCTATGGGTAGAAGTTATGCTCGAATTTCTCTTGGTGGTGTACGTGATGAAGCAGATATCCGTGGCCACAGAAAAACGTACATTGGTTCAATGCCAGGTAGAATAATTGACGCTATTGAATCTGCAAAAAGTTCTAATCCACTTATACTTCTTGATGAAGTGGACAAGCTTGGTTCCGACCATCGTGGTGACCCATCATCTGCACTTCTAGAAGTACTTGATGCAGAGCATAATAGCACATTTACAGACCATTACCTTGAAATTCCTTATGATTTAAGCAAGGTTATGTTTATAACAACAGCAAATGATAAGAGCAGAATTCCTGCTCCGTTGCTTGACAGAATGGAAATTATTGATATTCCGGGTTATACATACGAAGAAAAATTCAATATTGCAAAAAAACATCTTGTTCCAAAACAAATCATTGCTAACGGCCTTAAAAAGTCATATGTTAAGTTTACAGATAAAGCCCTTAAATCGATTATCAGTGGCTACACTAAAGAAGCAGGTGTTCGCGTTCTCGAAAGAACAATTGCAAAAGTTCTTCGTAAAATTGCTGTGGAATATGCAAAGGGATACGAAGGTAAAATTTCAGTTAAAGATACTGATTTAGAAATTTATCTTGGTCCAGTTAAATTCAAACCCGATGAAAGTTCAAAGTTTGACCAGATTGGTGTTGTTAACGGACTTGCCTATACTTCGGTAGGAGGAACAATGTTAACGGTTGAAGTTGCGGTTATGGATGGTAAAGGAAACATTGAACTTACAGGTTCCCTTGGTGATGTTATTAAGGAATCTGCAAAGGCTGCGATAAGTTATATAAGAACAAACGCTGATAAATATAGAATAGATAAAGATTTTTATCAGAATAAAGACATACATATTCATTTCCCAGAAGGTGCTGTTCCAAAGGATGGTCCGTCAGCAGGTGTTACAATTTTCACAGCACTTGTTTCTGCTCTTTCAGGTTGTAAGGTTAAATCAAGTGTTGCTATGACAGGTGAAATCACTGTAACTGGCAGGGTTTTACCAATAGGTGGTCTTCGTGAAAAAACAATGGCTGCTTATGTTGAGGGCATTAAGACCGTTGTTATTCCTGAAGCAAACAGAAGTGACCTTGAGAAAGTTGATGAAAAAGTAAAAGAAAAAATTAATTTTGTATTTGCAAAAACAGGTGACGATATTCTTAAAGTCGCGCTTGTATAAATGAGGTAGTTATGAGATACGATAAAGCTGAATTTAAGGCTGCATACGGTACTTTTGGACAGTTGCCAGAATCTGATTTACCTGAAATTGCTTTTGCGGGACGTTCCAATGTTGGGAAAAGCTCGTTACTTAACAGATTGTTCCAACGAAAGAATTTAGCAAGGGTAAGTTCAGTGCCAGGTAAAACAATCACAATTAATTTTTATCAGGTTGATGATGTGAATTTTGTTGACTTACCTGGTTATGGTTATGCAAAGGTTGCAAAGACTGAAAAAGACCGTTGGGCAGAAATGATGGAAGGTTATTTTAATTCTGACCGTAATATAAAACTTGTTGTTCAACTTGTTGATATGCGTCATCCACCAACAAAGGATGATATAATGATGATGGAATTCTTGCAGGAAAGTGGTTATGAATTCATTGTTGTTATGACAAAGTCGGACAAACTTAAAAAGAAAAAAGATTACAATGAAAGAATTGAAAAATCAAAAATTGAAATGAGTTTTGTACCTGAAGATAGAATAATTCCATTCTCATCAGAAACAGGTGCAGGACTTGATGTGATAAAGAAATATATTGAAGGATATTTAGGTGAATAATATGAGTAAAGTACCATTTACAACAAAAGAAAAATTAGAAGAAATTGCAAAAGTTTATCCAACTCCATTCCATCTTTATGATGAGGCAGGAATTCGCAAAAATGCAGAAAATCTTAAAAAAGCTTTCGCATGGAATAAAGGCTTTAAAGAATATTTTGCAGTTAAAGCAACTCCAAACCCATTCCTTATTAACATTTTGAGGGATTATGGTTGTGGTTGCGACTGCTCATCAATTACTGAACTTATGCTTTCAAAGGCAATTGGTGCAGTAGGTGATGACATTATGTTCTCATCAAACGATACACCACCGGCAGAATTCAAATATGCAGATGATATTGGTGCTATAATCAACCTTGATGATATTACACATATTGATATTCTTGAAAAGACTCTCGGATATCTTCCAAAGAAGCTCTCATGTCGTTACAATCCGGGCGGATATTTCTCGATTGCAAATAACATTATGGATAACCCTGGTGACGCAAAATACGGTATGACAACTGAACAAATTTTTGAAGCATTCAAGATTATGAAATCAAAGGGTGTTGAAGAATTTGGTATTCATGCATTCCTTGCAAGTAACACAGTAACTAATGAATACTATCCAACACTTGCAAAAACCCTTTTTGAAGTTGCAGTAAAGCTTAAGGAAGAAACAGGTGCACACATCAAATTTATCAACCTTTCAGGTGGTATTGGTATTCCATATCGTCCTGACCAGGAAGGAAATGATATTTTTGCAATCGGTGCAGGTGTTGAAAAAGTATATAATGAAATTCTCATTCCAGCAGGTATGGATGATGTTGCGATTTACACAGAACTTGGTAGATTTATGTTAGCACCATATGGCGCACTTGTAACTCGTGCTATAAACGAGAAACATACTCATAAGGAATACATTGGTGTTGATGCTTGTGCAGTAAACCTAATGCGTCCCGCAATTTATGGCGCATATCATCATATTACAGTTATGGGCAAAGAAAACGAACCTTGTGACTACAAGTATGACGTTACAGGTTCACTATGCGAAAATAACGATAAATTCGCAATCGACAGAATGTTACCAAAAGTGGATATGGGTGACTTGCTCTTTATCCATGATACCGGTGCTCATGGTTTTGCTATGGGTTATAATTACAATGGTAAACTTAAATCTGCAGAAATTCTTCTTAAAGAAGATGGAAGTTTCGACTTAATTCGTCGTGCAGAAACTCCTGCTGATTATTTTGCAACATTCGATTGTTTTGATTTTTATAAAAAGGTTACTGAATAATTGAGGTTAGATTATGTCCTTCGTTCATTTGCATGTCCATACAGAATACAGCTTGCTTGACGGTGCTTGTCGTCTTGACAGGCTTTGTTCTGTTGCAAAAGAACGGGGACAAACTGCTCTTGCTATTACTGACCACGGTAATTTATTTGGTGCAGTAGATTTTTATAAAGCAGCAAGAAAGCATGGTATTAAGCCAATAATCGGTTGTGAAGTTTATGTTGCTGCTCGTTCAAGATTTGATAAAGTTCATGGTGTGGACTCAAATCGTCATCACCTTGTTTTGCTTTGTGAAAATGAAACTGGATATAAAAACCTTATAAAATTAGTTTCATCAGCTTGGGTTGATGGTTTCTACACAAAACCAAGAATTGACCGTGAACTTTTAGAAAAACATCACGAAGGTCTCATTGCACTTTCAGCATGTCTTGCGGGTGAAATACCAAAACTTATTCTCAATAGCGAATATCTTAAAGCGAAAGAAACTGCATTGTGGTATTCAAATCTTTTTGGTAAAGACCATTATTATCTTGAAATGCAGAATCACGATATCCCTGAACAACTAATCGTTAATGAAGCAATTACAAGGCTTTCGAATGAAACTGGTATTCCGCTTGTTGTAACAAACGATGTGCATTACGTTGATAGAGAAGATGCACATACACAGAAAATTCTTATTTGTATTGCAACTAATCATACGATTGATGAAGAAAACTCTCTTGAATTTACAAGCGATAATTTCTATCTGAAAACTGAAGATGAAATGAGAGCGTTATTCCCAAATTCAGCAGATGCTATTGAAAACACTCAAAAGATTGCCGATATGTGTAATTTTGATTTTGAGTTTGGTAATACAAAACTCCCTAATTTCATCGTCCCTGAAGGATATTCACACTATGATTATTTCAAAAAGAGGTGTTATGAGGGGTTAGAAAGAAGATACGGTAAAAATCCAGATACACTCTATATAGATAGACTTGAATATGAATTGTCTGTAATTGAAAATATGGGTTACGTTGATTATTTTCTTATTGTTGCTGACTTTATTCAATATGCACGTGATAATGGTATTCCGGTAGGTCCTGGTCGTGGCTCAGGTGCAGGTAGTATATGTGCATATTGTATGGGAATAACTAATGTTGACCCGATTAAGTATAATTTGATTTTTGAAAGATTTTTAAATCCAGAAAGAGTCAGTATGCCCGATATTGACGTTGACTTCTGTTATGAAAGACGACAAGAAGTAATTGACTATGTTATAAATAAATATGGTTACGACCATGTTTCACAGATTATCACTTTTGGTACAATGGCTGCTCGTGCAGCTATCCGTGATGTAGGACGAGCTATGGGTATGCCTTATGCAGCAGTTGATAATGTTGCAAAGAAAATTCCAAGAACACTTGGTATAACTATCGAAAAGGCTTTGTCAGAAAGTGATGAACTTAAATCATTATATAATAGTGATGAACAGATAAAAGACCTTATAAATACTGCAAAAAGCGTGGAAGGTATGCCACGAAATTCTTCAACTCATGCTGCAGGTATTGTCATAACTGACAGACCAGTTAGTGATTATGTGCCACTTGCAAGAAATGATGAATCTGTTTTAACACAATTTACAATGACAACTATTGAGGAGTTGGGACTCCTTAAAATGGACTTTTTGGGACTTCGCACATTAACCGTTATTAACGATTGTGTTAAGATGATTAAAAAGAAAAATCCTGATTTTGATATTGAAAATATTTCATATGAAGATAGCAATGCATATTCATTGTTTACAAATGGTTTAACAGATGGAGTATTCCAGTGTGAATCATCAGGTATGAAAAGTGTGTTTATGAGACTTAAACCCACAAATCTTGAAGATATTATCGCTGTTATTTCCCTTTATAGACCTGGACCTATGGATTCTATTGATTCATATATTCGTAACAGACATAATCCTGAGAATATCAGATATAAAACACCAATGCTACAGAATATTCTTGATGTTACTTATGGGTGTATGGTTTATCAGGAACAGGTTATGCAGATTTTCCGTTCATTAGCAGGCTATTCACTTGGCAGGGCTGATATCGTCCGTCGTGCAATGTCCAAGAAAAAGCACAAGGTAATGGAAGAGGAGAGAGCTTTTTTCTGTGATGGATGTGCAAAGAATGGAATCAGTAATCAAATAGCAAACGAGATTTTTGATGATATGTCTTCATTTGCATCCTATGCGTTTAATAAATCCCATGCAGCAGCATATGCTGTTGTTGCATATAGAACGGCATTTCTTAAATATTATTATCCATGTGAGTTTATGGCTTCGCTTCTTACAAGTGTCCTTGATAACTCGGATAAGGTTGCAAATTATATTGATGATTGCAAGAAAAATGGCATTGAAATTCTTTCGCCAAACGTAAATTTCACATTTAAAAATTTTACCGTCGCACCAAATGGTAAAAAGGGTATTATGTTTGGTTTGTTAGCTATCAAGAATCTTGGACATGATTTTATTGACACAATAATTTCAGAACGTGAAAGAAATGGAAAGTTTACTTCTTTCTATTCATTCTGCAAACGAGTACATGGCAAAGGCTTTAATCGTCGTGCTGTGGAAAGTCTTATTAAGAGTGGTGCATTGGATGGCCTGGGAAGTAATCGTCAGGAAATGCTTGTTAATCTTTCTTACGTGATTGACGATTTGGATAGTGCAAAGCGAAGAAACCTTGACGGACAAATTGGTTTTTTCGATTTACTAAATAATGATGCTGCAACCGAATTTAAGATGAAGACTTTTCCTGAATTTCCAATGGAAACACTTTTGATGTACGAAAAAGAAACTACAGGGTTATATATTTCTTCCCATCCAATGGAGCGTTATTCACATTTAAAGAAAAAACTTAGATGTGATAAAATAAGTGAAATTACAAGTGATGAGGATGAAGTTTCTCGTAAATATTCTGATACGTCATCAGTTAAGGTTATGGGTATTATTTCAACGGTAACTAAAAAGCAGACAAAAAATGGTGATACAATGGCATTTGTCAACATTGAAGACACGGATGGTACTGTTGAAGTAATTATTTTTCCGAAACTTTACTCAAAATATGCAAATATTATATATAATGGCAAAGCTCTTATGATTGGTGGTCGTCTTTCAGTAAAAGAAGAGGAAAGAGCAAAAATTATTCTTGATTTTGCTGAGTCCGCCGAAAGCATTGAGTCAAATCAAGTTAAGAAAATTGGTTTATTTATACGAATTGAAAATGAAACATCCCGGGTATATAAGAATTGTAGCGAAATACTATCAAAAGTTAATCAAGGAGATATGCCTGTTTATTTTTATTTTTCAAGCAGTAAGAAATATTTTCCATACAGAAAATTAAATATTGATAATGCTACTTTAAATGAACTTAGAAGTATTGCTGGAGAAAAAAATGTAATATTACAAAAATAGTTGTTTTATATTGCAATTTGGAAAATCTTGTGTTATTATTAAGGCTCAATGTGGATATAAAACTTTTTAAAGGGTGAGTATAATGAAAACAATTGGTGTTCTTACAAGTGGCGGCGACGCTCCAGGTATGAACGCGGCTATCCGTTCAGTTGTTCGTGCAGCTTGCGAAAACGGAATGCGTGTAATGGCTATCAGAAGAGGGTATAATGGACTTATGCAGGGTGATATGTATGAAGTGAACCTTCGTTCAGTTTCAAATATTATCAACCGTGGTGGTACAGTTCTTTATTCAGCAAGAAGCCCGGAATTCAAAACAGAAGAAGGCCTTCAGAAAGCACTTAATGTTGCTAAAGAAGTTGGTCTTGATGGTATTGTTGTTATCGGTGGCGATGGTTCATTCCGTGGGGCTCGTGATTTATCCCTTCGTGGTCTTCCTTGTGTTGGCATTCCTGGTACAATCGACAATGATATTGCTTGTTCTGATTATACAATCGGCTATGATACAGCAATGAATACAGTTCTTGAAATGGTTGACAGACTCCGTGATACATCTGAGTCACATGACCGTTGCACAGTCGTTGAGGTTATGGGTAGACGTGCAGGCTATATTGCGCTTAATGCTGGTATTGCTTGTGGTGCAACTTCAATTCTTATTCCTGAAGTTGAATTTGATTTCCAGCGTGATGTTATCGACAGAATGAAGAGAACTCAGATGACAGGTAAAAAGCACTTTATCATTGTTGTTGCTGAAGGTATCGGTGGCGTTGATGAAATGGCAAAACGTATTGAAGCTGAAACAGGTGTTGAAACAAGAGCAACTGTTCTTGGTCATGTTCAGCGTGGTGGTCATCCAACAGTTCGCGACAGAGTAACAGCAAGTCTTATGGGTTATAAGGCTGTTGAACTTCTTAAAGAAGGTATCGGTAACAGAGTTATCGCTATGAAGCACGATGAAATTGTCGATTATGATATCTTCGAAGCACTTAACATGAAAAAGGAAATTGACCTTGAAATGTATAAGATTGCTCACGAAATCTCAATATAAAAATGCCAAATATTGTTTTAATTGGCATGCCTGGATGTGGTAAGAGCACTGTTGGTGTTATTCTTGCTAAAACACTAGGTATTGGCTTTGTTGATACCGATTTAATTATTCAGCAAAATGAAAAACGACTTTTGCAGGAGATAATTGACAACGAAGGAATAGAAATGTTTCTTGATTGTGAAGCAAAAGCTGTTTTAAGTTTTAATGGAGAAAACTTTGTTGTTGCAACAGGTGGTAGCGTTATTTTTCGTGAAGAGGCTATTAAACATTTAAAGAAAAACGGAATAGTAGTTTATCTAAATGTTTCTCTTGAAGAAATTAAAAAACGACTTGATAATATAAGCACTCGTGGTGTGGCTGCTACCAAAAATCAGACTATTGATGATATTTATAATGAACGTTCTTCTTTATACTTAAAATATGCCGACTATGTTCTTAATCTTGAAAATTCAAATGTTGAACAGACAGTTGAAAAAATTTGTAATCTAATAAAATAAAATTAGCCTTGTGGTTTGTGAAAATTCTCCGCAAGGCGTTTTTTTTACCTAAAATATTTTGTTTGAGATGTGGCAAATTATTAGTGCGAACTTTTCGCTTGGAGGTGATAATTTGCATAGGCTCATTAAGATTTTAACGTTATTTTGTACAATGTTATCTGTATTTTTATTTTCGTGTATTATCGCAGTCAATATTTTTGTACCTGAAAACATAAATGTTGTTGATAAAAATCCGTATACAGAAATTGAAATATTTGGAATTAAATTATTGAGTTTTGATTCAAATAAACAAGTAACAAAAATACAAAATAAAGATTCTTTTAATAATAAATCTCAAGTTAAACTTTTGAATATTATTCCCGTTAAAACAACAATTATAAACAATACTAAAAGACGATATGTCATAACTGGTGGAGAGTGTTTTGGAATTAAGATATATACAGACGGTGTTATTCTTGTTTCAATGGATGATGTTGAAACAGTTGAAGGTGTTAAAAGCCCTGCAAAAGAAGCGGGACTTAAAACCGGAGATATAATTAAAAAGATTGATGGTGTGTATATAAACTCGAATTCGCATTTATCAAAGATTTTACAGAGCAGTGATGGTAAAGAAATGACAATTACAATTGAAAGACAGGGTATAGAACAGATAATTAAGTTTAAGACATTTAAAGAAAAATCAACAGGGAAATATCGAGCAGGAATATGGGTGAGAGATAGCACTGCGGGTCTTGGTACGATTTCATTTTATAATCCTGAAAACAGTTCGTTTGCAGGGTTAGGACATGGAGTATATGATATTGATACTGGTGACATTTTACCATTAAGAATAGGTGAGGTTTGTCCTGTAATAATTAATGATATTTACAAGAGCAATCAAGGTAATATTGGGGAAATGTGTGGAGTATTAGATAGCAAGGTAATAGGTAGCCTTTATATTAACTGTGAACGTGGTGTGTATGGTTTTATAATGTGTCCCCAAAAAGAAAAAATACCTGTTGCGACCAAGTTTGAAGTTAAAACTGGTAAAGCACAGATAGCTTGTTCGTTAAATAATAGCGTTGAGTATTATGATATTGAAATTAAAAAAATATACTCAAAATCTCCATCTGAGAATAAAGACATGATTATTAAGATAACTGATGACAGATTAATTGATAAAACGGGTGGAATTGTTCAAGGTATGAGTGGAAGTCCAATAATACAAAATGGTATGTTTGTTGGTGCATTAACACACGTTTTTGTTAATAATCCTAGACAAGGCTATGCAATTATCGCCGAAAAGATGCTAGAAACATCAACTTGTCAGGAAATGAAAAAATATGAACAAATCGAAAAAGCATCTTAAAATAAAAAGCCGTGCTTCTTTTAGCACGGCTTAATTCTAATTAAACTGTAAATTAAAGAGCATCTACGATATCTCTTGTATCCCTTGCAATAGCAAGTTCTTCGTTTGTAGGAAGAACATAAACTTTAACTTTTGAGTTTGCTGTTGAAAGTTCGCCTTCTTTACCCTTAACAAGAGTTGTACCAATTTCGTTGTTGATTTCAATGCCAAGGTATGAAAGTTCGTTACAGATATTGTCACGAAGGTCGTCAGCATTTTCACCAATACCACCTGTGAAGACAATAGCATCAATACCATCCATTGCAGCAGTGAATGCACCGATGTATTTTTTAATCTGGTAGCTAAGAATCTTTCTAGCAAGTGCACACTGTTCATTACCATCGGCTGCAGCAGCTTTAACATCACGGTCGTCAGAAGAAAGCTCTGAAACACCCATAATACCTGACTTCTTGTTAAGAAGAATATCCATCTCTTTAACAGAAAGATTTTCTTTTTCCATAAGGAAGAGAACAACTGATGGGTCAATAGCACCACAACGAGTACCCATTGCAAGACCATCAAGTGGAGTGAGACCCATTGTTGTGTCGATTACTTTACCGTTTTTAACAGCAGCAATTGATGAACCATTACCCAAATGGCATGTAACGATTTTAAGGTCTTCAATATTCTTGCCCATTACTTCAGCACATCTTGCACTAACAAACTTGTGTGATGTACCGTGGAAGCCATAACGACGGATTGAGTATTTCTTTGTGAATTCATAAGGAATTGGGAAAGTATAAGCTTCTGCAGGCATTGTGCTGTGGAATGCATTATCAAAAACAGCAACCTGTGGAACATTTTTACCGAAAAGTTCGATACTTGCATTAATACCCATGATATTAGCAGGGTTGTGAAGAGGTGCAAGGTCGTTCATACTTGCAATTCCTGCAATAACTTCGTCATCGATAAGAACACTCTTGTTGAAAAGTGAACCACCCTGAACAACACGGTGACCAACTGCAGTGATTTCGCTGATGTCATCAAGAACTTTGTACTCACCCTCTGTAAGAGCTTGTTTAACAGCAGCAAAAGCTTCAGTGTGGTTGCTCATAGGTGCATTATATTCAATTTTCTGACCATCAGGAGTCTTAAAGCTGATACATGCTTCAGGAGTACCAACTCTTTCACAAATACCTTTTGCGATTACACTTTCATCAGCCATATCAATAAGCTGATATTTAAGTGATGAACTACCAGCGTTAATAACAAGAACTTTCATTTTAACATCTCCATTTATAATTTTTTTCTTGAAGTAAATTTAAACCTGTATTATTATATACTTATATTTGTATAATTTCAAGATTAGTTTTTCCAATATTTTGCAAAAGGGGTAAAAATATGTCCATAATCGGTATTGTATGTGAATTCAATCCATTTCACAAGGGTCACAAGTATTTAATCGACTCTGTTAAACAGCAGGGTGATGTTGTTGTCTGTGTTATGAGTGGTAACTATGTTCAACGAGGTGAACCTGCTATTTTCCCTAAGGATGTACGTGTTGAAATGGCACTGAAAAATGGTGTGGATATTGTTTTAGAACTTCCATTTGTGTACGCAACTGCATCTGCGGAGATTTTTGCAAAAAATGCTGTAAAAATACTTGATTCCTTTGGTTGTGATAAATTAGCATTTGGAGCAGAAACAGCTGAAGTTGATAGATTATATCAAGTTGTAGATATTCTATTGGATAACGACTTTGATTCAAAAGTAAATAAATATCTTAACGAGGGATTAAGCTATCCGGTTTCACGTCAAAAGGCCTTTCATGAATATAATTATGAATTCGACATTTCATCACCAAATAATATTTTAGCGATAGAGTATATTAAAGCAATTAAGCATATTGATTCAAAAATGATACCTGTGGCTATTAAAAGAATTGGTGCAGGATATAATGAAAATGCAGCTATTGACGATTTTGCGTCTGCAACTCATATTCGTTCTCTTATAAGCAATAAAAGTAATTACAATAAATATATTCCTGAAAATGTTCGTGGTTTATACGACTATACAATACTATCAAGTAATTATTTGTCTTATGATAAGTACAACTTAGTTTCCGTTGCTTTATTACGAGATAAAATAGGTTCTGATTTAAAAAGTATAGCAAATATGGCTGAGGGTGTTGAAAACAGAATAGAAGAATCTATAAAAAATAGTGTGAGTCTAAATGATATTTGTGATAGTGTTAAAACTAAGAGATATACACACTCAAGAATAAGACGTGCCGTTCTTAGTTTAATATTTGGAATTACTAATGAAGATTTATTAATTTCAGTCCCGTATTGCAGGATGTTAGGATTTAATACAAAAGCATCAAAAACTGTTGGAGCCTTAGCTGACAAGAGCAAGTTACCATTTATTGTTAATTACTCAGATTTTTTTAAACATGATAACCAAAATATTAATAGAGTTTTTGAACTAGAAAACAAATCAACAAATATTTATAACCTTATTTTGAATAGTGCAGAAGTTTGTTCAACTGAAATGACATATTCAATTAAAAAGATATAATTCATGCAGGAAATCCTGCAAAAACTGTTGATTTTTGGTGCAATAAATTATATAATAGATTAGTTATAAATAAAATTATAATTTGGAGTTGTTTTAATGAAATCTCTGAATTTTTCAAATATAAACTTAAGCGAGAAAAAACTTTCTAAAGGTCATAAAAAGCTTGTTAAATACATATCTGAAAATTATGATAAGGCAGCGTTTATGACTGCATCTAGACTTGGTGAAACAGTTGGTGTCAGTGAGTCAACTGTTGTACGCTTTGCAACTGAAATGGGTTTTAAAGGTTACCCTGAACTCCAAAAGGAATTGCAGCAGATGATAAAATCAAAACTGACTGCTGTTCAAAGAATGGAAGTTTCAAGTAATCTAATTGGTGAGGATAATACCATAAAAAAAGTTCTTAACGGTGATGTTGAACTTATCAGAGATACACTGGAATCAGTTAGTGAAGTTGAGTTTAAAAAGACTGTTGAAATAATAAATAATGCTAAAAGAATTTATATTCTTGGTGTAAGAAGTTCTGCTGCACTTGCAAGTTTCTTATATTTTTATTTAAACCCTGTTTTTGAAAATGTAGTTCTCATCGATACTTCAAGTGGTAGTGAGATGTTTGAGCAAATGTTCAGAATCGGCGATGATGATGTATGTGTTGCCATCAGCTTTCCAAGATATTCAAAACAAACCATCAATGCTCTTCGTTTTATCAATGACAGAGGTACAAAGATTATTGCTATCACTGATTCTAGTGTATCTCCTATAGCAGAGTATGCTGATACATTACTCGTTGCAAAAAGTGATATGGTTTCAGTAGTTGATTCACTTGTTGCTCCATTAAGTCTTATCAATGCCTTGATTGTAGCACTTACTTTTAGTCGAAGAGAAGAAGTTTATAATAATTTTAATAAACTTGAAAGCATCTGGGATGAGTATCAGGTTTATGATAAATCTGATGGTGACGAAAAATGAGTAATAAAGTTATAGTTATTGGCGCAGGTGCCGCTGGTACAATGGCTGCTGGAACTGCAGCAGAAAATGGTGCCGATGTACTTCTTTTAGAGCGTAATGATAAAATTGCCCGAAAGGTTATGATTACCGGCAAGGGTAGATGTAATGTTACAAACAATGTTTCAGATGTTCAAGAGTTCATTTCAAATATACCTGGGAACGGAAGATTTTTATACAGTGCATTTTCTTCTTTTAACTCACAGGATGTAATCGATTTTTTTGAAGACTATGGTGTAAGACTTAAAGTTGAACGTGGTAACAGAGTTTTTCCTGAAAGTGATAAGGCTGTTGATATTGTTGATGCATTGAATCGTTATATAACTGATTCTGGTGTTCATCGAAAGACAGAACGAGTTTGTAAAATTATTATTGAAAATGAGCGAATAAAAGGTGTTGGGACTGAATCAGGTAATTTTTATGAATGTGATGCTGTAATTGTTGCAACAGGTGGTTTATCATATCCAAAGACAGGTTCAAGTGGTGACGGATATAAGTTGGCAAAAGACTTAGGGCATACAGTGACTCAACTCCGACCATCTCTTTCTGCACTCATATGCCGTGAGGGACTATGCAGTGAATGTATGGGCCTTTCATTAAAAAATGTTGCAATAAAAGTTTTTGATACAAAAAAGAAAAAAGAAATATATGATGATTTCGGTGAAATGCTCTTTACACATTTTGGTGTTTCAGGTCCTATGATACTTTCCGCAAGTGCTCATATGAGAGATATGGTTAAGGAAAGATATGAAATATTTATAGACTTAAAACCTGCATTATCCATTGAAAAGCTTGACACAAGAATTCTTCGTGATTTTTCAGAAAACAGCAATAAATCAATTTCAAATGTATTAGCGTTACTGTTACCTAAGTCTTTGATTGCACCAGTTTTAAGATTATCGCAGATAAAAGCATCTGAGAAGGTTAATCAGATTACTAAAGAGATGCGAACAAATCTTATTAATACAATTAAAGCTTTAAAACTTACGGTTATGGATTTTAACGATATATCAGAAGCAATAGTTACATCCGGTGGAGTTAAAATCAACGAAATCAACCCCAAAACAATGGAGAGTAAATTATGTGAGGGATTATTTTTTGCAGGTGAAGTTATTGACTGCGATGGGTACACAGGTGGTTTTAACTTGCAAATTGCCTTTTCAACCGGACATTTAGCAGGAATTTCTGCAAGTAATAAAAATATTGAGGAAGATTATTATGATTAATGTTGCAATTGATGGTCCTGCTGGAGCAGGAAAAAGCACTGTAGCACGTGCCGCTGCAAAAGAACTTGGATTTATTTATGTTGATACCGGTGCTCTTTATAGAGCAGTTGGTGTATACTGTCTTCGTAACAATGTTATTACAACAGATGCGGATTGCGTTGGTTCAATTTTAAAAGATATTACAGTTGAACTTAAGTTTATTGATGGTGTTCAGCATGTGTTTTTAAATGGAGATGATGTTTCAACGGAAATCAGACTCCCGGAAGCTTCAATGGCAGCATCAAATGTATCGGCAATCCCATCTGTAAGAGCATTTTTATTTGATTTACAGAGAGAAATAGCTGCAAAGAACAACTGCTTGATGGATGGTAGAGATATTGGTACAGTTGTTCTTCCTGATGCAAATGTTAAAATATTTCTTACAGCAGACCCTGAAGAACGTGCAATGAGGAGATTTAAGGAACTTCATGAAAAGGGTAGTACAGTTACTTATAAAGAAGTATTGGATGATTTAATGGTGCGTGACTATAATGACTCTCATCGAGAAATAGCTCCTTTAAAACCCGCTGAAGATTCAGTAGTGATTAATACAACGGGCTACACATTAGAGGAATCAATCAATAAGATTATAGAAACTGTTAAGGAGAAAATGTAATGGCAGACACAAAATATTTTGATTTTTCAAATTATGAAACTCGTAAAGGTTTTAATTTATACAGACCTTTAAGCAATTTTTGCTGTAAAACCCGAGTTAAACTTATAGTTGAAGGTGAAGAAAATATCGACCGTGAAGATGGCTTCATTATTGCAGCAAATCACTCAATTATTTACGACCCAATTTTTATTGCAACAGCATCTAAAAAGAGATTGCTTCACTTTGTTGCTAAATATGAAGCATTTAAAAACCCAATTGCAAGAGCTGTTTTAACAAGTTGTAATGCTTTTCCGATTGTTCGTGGTAAAGGTGATATGCAGGCAATCAATTATGCAAGTGACCTTGTAAAAAAAGGTAAAGTTCTTTGTATCTTTCCTGAAGGTACACGTTCTAGAGATGGATATCCTAAAAAAGCAAAATCAGGGGTTGGTTTAATTGCTCGTGATGCACAATGTGATGTTGTACCTGCAGCAATTTGTGTCGAAGAAAGAGGCAAATTTGGTACAAGAGTTTTTGTTAAATTTGGCGAAGCAATTAAATACGAGGACATGAACTTTACTGAAGATGGTGGCACAAAAGAAAACAAAGAAGTAGCAAATATGATTATGGATAAGATTGTTCTTCTTTGGAGGGAGTGCAGAAAACAATGCAAGACAAAATAACTCTTGCCAAAACTGCGGGTTTCTGCTTCGGCGTTAATCGTGCTGTGAGTATGCTTTATGACTTAATATCAAAAGGTGAACATATTTGTACTTTAGGTCCTATCATACATAATCCTCAAGTGATAGACGATTTACAGAGCAAAGGTGTAACAATACTTGAGGATATTAAAAATGCAACTGTTGATAGAAAGATTGTTATTCGTACTCATGGTGTTGAAAAGGATGTTTTGAAATACTGCGAAGATAATTCATTGAATTTTTTTGATGCGACATGTCCTTTTGTAAAAAAAATACATAAAATTGTTGAAAAAAATTCAAATGAAACAATACCTGTATTAATAGCTGGGGATAAAAATCATCCTGAAGTTGTAGGAATAAAAAGTTATTGTAACGGTGCTTGTTATATATTTAATTCCTGTGAGGAACTTGAAGAATTATTTGAAAACAATGATTTTAACCAAGAACAACCATTTATAGTTGTATCACAAACAACTTTTAGCACAAAAGAATGGAAAAAATGTGTAAAAATTATAAATTTACACTATACAAACGCAATTATTTTTGATACAATATGTAGTGCGACCGAAGAAAGACAGGCAGAAGCACTATTATTGTCAAAGAAAAATGACGCTATGATAATAGTAGGTGGTAGGACAAGTTCAAATACTGCAAAACTCAAAGCAGTCTGCGAACCTAACTGCCCGACTTATTTGATTGAAACGGCAGAAGAGCTTTTGGACATAGCCTTATGTGATGTTCAGTCAATAGGCGTTACTGCGGGTGCATCAACTCCCGACAGTATAATTAAGGAGGTACTAAAAACTATGTCCGAGAATTTTGAAAACGCAAACACAATGAATATGGAGGAGACAGGCTTTGAGCAAATGCTTGAGGAATCATTAAACAGCATGAGTTCTGACCAGAATGTTGTTGGAACTGTTGTTGGATTCACAGCGACTGAGATTCAGGTTGAAATCGCAGGCAGAAAGCATACAGGCTATGTGTCTTTTGATGAATATAGTGATGATCCATCAGCTGACCCTAAAGCAGAGCTTAAGGTTGGCGACGAAATCAAACTTCGCATTATGAAGACAAACGATGTTGAAGGCACAATTAAGCTTTCAAAGCGTCTTTATGACCGTGGAGCAATTTGGGAAAACATTGAAGCTGATGATACAGTTCGTACAGGTGTTGTAACCGGCATCGTTGGTGATAACAAGGGCGTATTTGTTCAGGATGGTGCAATTAAAGTTTTCGTTCCTGCATCTCTTGCTAAAATGAGAAAGAACGATTCTCTTGAAGACCTTATCAAGACAACTGTTGAATACAAAATCATCGAAGTTAACAAGATGAGAAGAAAAGTAGTAGGTTCAATTCGTGAAGTTGCTGTTGCAAAGAAGAGAGAAGTTGAAGATGCATTCTGGGCAAATGTTACAGAAGGCGCTGTTTACACAGGTACTGTAAGAAGTCTTACAAACTATGGTGCATTTGTTGACCTTGGTGGTGTTGATGGTATGGTACATATCTCTGAACTTTCATGGCAGAGAATTAAGCACCCATCAGAAGTTGTAAAAGTTGGAGACGCTGTTGAAGTTTATGTTAAAGAACTTGACAGAGAGAATAAGAAGATTTCTCTTGGTTACAAGAAAGTTGAAGACAATCCATGGGAAATTCTTAAGCGTGATTACCCAGTTGACAGTGAAGTTGAATGCAAGATTGTCAGCCTTACATCATTCGGTGCTTTTGCACAGATTATTCCTGGTGTAGATGGTCTTGTTCATATTTCACAGATTGCTCACAAACATATCGGTACACCTGCTGAAGTTCTCAAAGTTGGTGATGTTGTTAAGGCTAAGATTATGGAAATCGACTTTGATAAGAAGAGAGTTAGTCTTTCAATCAAAGCTCTTATCGAGCCACCTGTAGTTGAAGAAGCACCTGCAGAGGTAGCAGAAGAAGCAGCTGCTGATGAAACAGTTGCTGAAGAAGTAGTTGAAGCTTCTGTTGAAGAATAATTAAATCGGCATTAAGGCCGTAAATAATCAGGTCAGATGATGCACAACACCGTCTGACCTGTTTTGTTTCTTATGAGGTAAATATTATGAAAAAAGTTTTGACAGTTTTATCAGGAATAACAGCCGCTGTTGGTGGTGGCGTTTTGTATCTTAAAAACAAGGATTTATGTCCAAAATGTGAAATAAAAAAACTTCTTGCAAAAACACAGATTCATTACACTAAAGATGAATTGTATAATAATGGTGCAGCACTTACTCCACCAATGGGATGGTCAAGCTGGAATACTTTCCGTCAGAATATCAACGAGAAAGTTATTCTTGATATAGCAAAGGCAGTTAAGGAATCTTGTCTTGCTGATGCTGGTTATGTTTATATAAACCTCGATGACTGTTGGCAATCATCAATGCGTGATGAAAACGGTAAAATGCAGGGTGATTTCTCAACTTTCCCACATGGTATAAAATGGCTTGTGGAGCAGATTAATTCTTTAGGTCTTAAAGTTGGTATATATTCATCAAATGGTACACTTACTTGTGAAGATTTACCTGCATCGCTTTATAACGAACAGATTGACGCAGAAACATTTGCAGAGTGGGGTATAGAATATTTTAAATATGACTATTGCCACCATGTACTAATTCCAACAGAAGCACCTTATATTGATAGTATTTCCATTATCGGTAACAGCATCGAAAATGAGCTTGTTTACCAAGCTAAAGATGCAACACTTAAGGGTGATGCGAAAGTTGTCAATGAAGAAGATGGTAAGACTTATGTTAAAGGTCTTTGCAGTAGTTTAGGTACTATTGAATTCAATAATATTGAAGTTCCTGAAGACGGTGAATATATTTTTACATTAATAATGCGTAAAAATACAAGCAAAGGACAATTCTGTGTTGTCACTGTAAACGGAACGGATAAATATGATTTCCTTATTGCTGAACAAAAAGCATTCTCAAGAGAAGGCAGACGACAGATAAAGATAAATCTCAAAGCAGGTACTAATACAGTTTCAATAACAAATCCTGTTGCGTCGCCAATGGATAGTGCCGCTATGCAGTATGAAAGAATGGGTAGAGAGCTTGTAAAAGCAACAAAAAAATATGCTCAGGAGAACAACTGTGAAGAAAAGAAAATTCTCTATTCAATTTGTGAATGGGGATGGAATAAACCTTGGAAATGGGGCGGAAAAGCAGGTAATATCTGGAGAACCACAGGTGATATTCAACCAAATTGGGCATCAGTAATGGGTATTTATGAGTTTAATGTACGCCTTGATAAATATGCTGGACCGGGTGCATTTAATGACCCGGATATGCTTGAAGTAGGTAATGGAAATCTTACGTTCGATGAGAACAAATCTCACTTCACTTTATGGTCAATGATGGCTGCACCTCTTATCTTGGGAAACGACATCAGAAGTTTTATTAAAGAGGATGGAACAGTTGATAAAGACAATAAAGTATTACAGATTTTGACAAATAAAGAAGTTATTGCTGTTAATCAGGATAAACTCGGTATTCAGTGTAAGAGAATTAAAGCTGGTTTAAAAGATATTCTTGTTAAACCTCTCGAAAATAATGAAGTTGCTGTATGTTTCTTTAATAAAACTAATTCTAATACACAGATGACATGTAATATGGCTGATATTCACAATGTTGTTGAAGTGTCTTTACCAAATGCAGAAAGCTACACTTTTAAAGAACTTTGGTTCAAAACAGAAGATACAGTTACTGATAAAATCACCACAACTGTTGCACCACATGGTGTTAAGGTTTTCAGGATTTCTGCAAATCAGTAACAATATGAATGTTTTCAAAAATTATAAATGCAACAACGGATAATCCGTACCAACAAGCAGAGAATTGTAGTGAAATTTGTCCAAGAATATTTCCAGGCATATTAGTATAATCCCAAACGTCAAGTGCTAAAATCTTATTTACTATAATACCTACACTAAATTCTAGGACAGTAATGACTATCATACCCAACAATGCTTTGATAAATATTGAGGTATTAGTCAAAGCATTGTTAATAATATATAGAGATAAAAATGCAGCTCCACCGGTTATAATCATTGACCAATGGGTATATCCTCTGAATAAAACTTCGATTATACCGTAGCCAATCCCACCAATTAAAAATATAATAATGTATTTATCAATATCTTTCATGTAATCACCAAAATACATTATTCCCTGAACGACAACTATTATTTAAATTTTAAGGTGAAATAAATGAGTAATTTTGAACAGAAAAAGCAAAGAGCAGCTGAACTTCGTAAAGAACTCAATTATCATATCTATCGTTATTATGTTGAAAACGAAAATGATATTGAAGATTATGAATATGATTTGCTTATGCGTGAACTTGACTCAATCGAAAAAGAATATCCTGAACTTTTAACTGCAGATTCACCAACACATCGAGTAGGCGGTCAGGCTGATGGCCTTTTTGAAACAGTTGTTCATACGGTTAAAATGGAAAGTTTGCAGGATGCTTTCTCTCATGATGAAGTTCGTGATTTTGACAAAAGAGTCAGAGATATTTTTTTAAACGCAGAATACGTTGTTGAGCCTAAAATTGATGGTCTTTCTGTTTCACTTGAATATGTTAATGGTGTGTTTACACGTGGTTCAACGCGTGGTGACGGTGTTCAGGGTGAGGATATTACTGCAAACTTACGAACAATAAAAACGATTCCTTTAAGACTTAAAAAGGACATTCCTTTTATTGAGGTCCGTGGTGAAGTCTATATGCCTCGAGAAGTGTTTTTAAAGATTGTTGAAAAGCAGGAACTTAATGGTGAAAAGCCTTTTAAAAACCCAAGAAATGCTGCTGCAGGTAGCATAAGACAAAAGAATCCAAAGATTACTGCTGAACGAAACCTTGATATCTATGTTTTCAATATCCAGCAAGTTGATGGAGTAGAAATTACTGGGCATTATCAATCGTTGGAGTTTTTAAAGGAATTAGGATTTAAAACAATTCCATTCTATAATAAATTCAATAATATTAACGACACACTGAAGGAAATTGAAAGAATCGGTGAAATCCGTTACACATTACCATTTGATATTGATGGGGCAGTTATTAAAACTGATGATTTCGCAATGCGTGAATCTATTGGCAGTACAGCTAAATTCCCTAAATGGGCATTAGCATATAAATATCCGCCTGAAGAAAAAGAAACAAAATTAATTGATATTGAAATCAATGTTGGTCGTACTGGTGTACTTACTCCAACTGCTGTTTTTGAGCCTGTTCTTGTTGCAGGGTCAACTGTTAGCCGTGCTACATTGCATAATCAGGATTTTATTAACGAAAAAGGTATAAGAATAGGGGATACAGTAATAATTCGTAAGGCAGGAGATATCATTCCTGAAGTGCTTTCGGTTGTAGAACACGAAGAAAATACGTCTCCTTATGTAATGCCAAAATTCTGTCCGTCCTGTAATTCTCCTGTACATCGTGAAGACGGTGAATCGGCAATTCGATGTGATAATCCTGATTGTCCTGCACAACTTTTAAGAGTTCTTATTCATTTCTGTTCTCGTGACGCTATGAATATTGAAGGTCTCGGGGATGCTGTCCTTGAAACACTTTTAAATAAAGGAATGATTGGCAAGATTGCTGACATTTACCGTATAGATTATGATGAAATAGCAAAACTTGATGGTATGGGTAAAAAAAGTGCTGACAATATGCGAAAGGCTATCGAAAAGTCTAAGAAAAATGACCTTTCAAAACTCCTTTTTGCATTCGGTATCCGTCATATAGGTCAAAAGGCTTCAAAATTGCTCTCTGATAAGTTTTTATCCCTTGATAATATAATTTCAGCCACAAAGGAAGACATCCTTACAATAGAAGGATTTGGCGATATAATGGCTGATTCAGTTGTTGAATTTTTCTCACTTTCACAGACAATGCAAATGGTTGATGAATTAAAATCTTTTGGACTTAATATGGAAAGTCAACGAGAAATCAAGGACAATAGGTTTGAGGGTATGACCTTTGTCCTTACAGGGACACTTTCTACCTATGGCAGAAAAGAAGCACAGGAGATTATTGAATCCTACGGCGGAAAAGCATCTTCATCTGTTTCTAAAAAAACAACCTATGTTTTAGCAGGTGAGGCAGCAGGCTCAAAATTACAGAAAGCCACTGATTTAGGTGTAACAATAATAAACGAAGAACAATTCGCTGAAATGATAAAATAACAAAAGGACGGTTTTAGACCGTCCTTTTTAGATTCTTCTTTTTTATTTGTCTAATAAGTTTTCTTGACCTCATTTTAATATAACTGATAGTGTCAATTTCGCCCAGTCTCATCCACCAGTCAATTTCGTTACATAATGCGTAAAGTTCAATTTTTAAATCGCAATACTTGCTGACTGTTACTTTATTTTTATATACATTATATAATTTTAATTTTTTGCCAAGTCCTAATGTTAGACAGAAGAGTTCATATTCGGGTTCCACAAATCTTGTGTTAAACGGGTCAATAACACCTGAAATTTCAGATTTTTTAATATCAATTATCATATTTGGTGTCCAAAAATCACCATGAGAAAGACACGGTGTGTTTTCTGTATTATCAAATATTTCATCAAAGTTGATATTTATAAGATTAAGTGCTTTAAATATTTTTTTATTAAGTTCACCTTTAATGTGTTTATCATTTGCAAAGGAAAATATTTTATCAAAGAATTCTTTATAATATTCCTTCCATGAGCTATAAATAGGGTTATCGAAAGCACCAAATTTATCGTTTTGGACACGTTGCATATCAATGAAACAATCAACAATATTGTTTGCAAGGTGTTTTCTATCTTCAATATGCTTAATTTTTAATGTTCTGCCACTTGAACCATCAATAAATTCCATTCCAAGATACGAAACATTGTCTTTTTCTGTAAGAAAGTATGTTTCAGGAATTTTAAAATGAACTCTGGCACGTAAAAATTCATTCATTTTCATTTCTTCGCACATCAGTTCAAAGTGTTTACTTGTTTTAACTACAAGTTTGAAAGGAGAGTCAATAATCTCTACACAATAGCAGGTGGCAGTAGCCCCATTTCCGACAGAAGAAATGTTTATAATAGTTGTATGTAATTGTTCTTCAACTATTGCCTTGATGTCATCCATAATCATAATCCTTTATTATAAAATCCATTCTTAAACCACACATCATTAACTTCAAATTCTTTATGATTTAAGTATTCAAGTATTCCTGCATTCGTTGTGAAATCAAAGACTAATTTATATGAGTATAAAAACTGCTTTTTATATCCGTATTTTTTATTTTGAGCA
>CALBQZ010000072.1 GCA_937899735.1 uncultured Clostridia bacterium
TATCAAGACCGATAAAGCCTGAATCCCATGTATAGAATGAATCCCAACGCTTACCAGGGGTATGGTGAACAACATATTCGCCATTTCTGTAAAGTGGATAAACTGTATTCTGGAAAACAGTTGCACGGAGAATTCTGTTTGAGAATTCATATGTTTTTCCTGCTTCGTTCAAATCAAATTTTTCAAGAGAATTATATGCATCCTCATAGATTTTTTCATATTCTTCAATTGATTTATACTCTGTTTCGCCAAATGAGAGTACTGAATATTCAATGTGTTCAGTATGTGGCTGAACATAAAGAGTATAAACAACTGTGTTGTGATAAAATCCTTCATCACTATGTTTTTCAGAGAATGAACCTGAAAACGTTTCAAGCATATTCCGGAAGCTTTCGTCAGGCTGTGAAATACGAGCAGTAGGACTGTCTTCTAGACAACCTGTATTAAAATCACGGAAACGAGTAACATCATTGAATGTTCTTACATAGAATTTTCCGTCAACACCATCATATTTATAACTTGCAAGTTTACCTATATCACAAGTTTTTGTTTCAATTTCAGGGTAGAAATTATGTGTTTTTGATGTTACGGAAACGCATTCGCCTTTTTCAGTAACACAAAGGAAGTCAAATTCAATTCCACCTGTACCACAAGAAATGAGTTCAACAGCCTGACCACTGAACGGAACGGACACAATACCAAAATCGGTTGCAGATGGGAATATGATTTCTTTCCCATTCAATGTCCACACACTTACCTTATCGTCAGTTGTACGATAACGGATATTAAGTACTGGCTCTGCGAAATCAGAAACACCATTGATTTCATAAGTGGCTCTGTCCCCTGCTTCTTCACCAAGACGAGGGCATTTAGGAAGAATATAACGATTGCAGTCACGGTCACCAAGACCTCTGTGATATGTAAAACCATCATCAAAGAATTCGCCTTTTTTCATTGCGTCGATTACCTGCTCATCCCAAGGACGAACAGTATTGTAATCATATGATTTATAATCAAGAGCTTTTATAAAAATATTCTTCTCTGGCAATACAGGTGTTGTTGCGTAAACATTTGGGTATTCAATAGCAGAAAAAAGGTTTAAAAGGCAGATTTGAGTAATATCCGTATTGTTTACAAACTTTGTACGAACAAGAACACTATCGCTGTCAAGCTTTGTAAAGGATACATCAGCATAAACTTTATCCTTCCATTCAAGGTCGTAACGATATGAATAGAATGAATAGTCAGATTTTGCTTCCCAAGGATGAACACCAACAGGAACTGTCACGTTAGGGACTCTTGAGTCGGCATTTTCAACTGCAGGACTGACAACGCAGTCAAAGCGTACGCCACCCTCTGTTTTGTGGTCAACAATACGGGAAATACCGCTGTATTTTTTGGAGTATGGACCCCAAAAACCTAAGTGTTCAAACATTTTTTCAGTTACTTTGCTCATAGTGAATACCTCGCATGAAAATATACAGTTATTATACCAAATATTGTGGTGTATTTCAACAAAAAGTAAAAAAATGGATAGTGGTCAGTTCCACCATATACTACCTTCCAAACAAAGTAATAAAAAAATAACGGACATCATCATATGCCCGTTTTTGCTCATCTTCTTTCCTTTATAACATTGATAATTAATGCAATTACTCTTAAGACAATTGAAGCCAGAAAATATGGAATTACAAAGAAAACAATTAAAAATCCATCTACGTCTGAAGTTTCCCTCAATGGTAAAACTCTAACATTAAAAAATATTAGGTTAATTAATTCAATAAACATAACCACCAAAAAGGAAACTATACTTACAGCAACTTTCACACGTACGATTTCTTTTGCCTTATATAAAATAAGAAACACAAAGCTCGTCAGTGAAAAAAGTGTCAATATTATAGAAAAAACAAAGTTATATTCAACAGGTTCAATAAAATAAACTGAAAAAAAGTAATCCGAAAACAAGCATAAGATAACACCTTGAGACAATCCATCTAATACTGAATAAAGAGTATCTTTTTTCATAGTTCTATCTCCAACATAAAAACTTTGTGCGTTGCTTTTTGAATTTTTGTGTTTATTTGCATCCGTGTTCGCCACAGGTATGTCCTTCACCGTGTTCATGGTCGTGATGGTCACATCTTGCATCAGGGTTATAATCAAGTTTACCAACAAGGAATGAGATAACTGCACTGTTGCAATCCCCTTTTACTCCACCATACCATTTGATGCCTGCTTCTTTAAGTGCATTCTGTGCACCGCCACCGATACCACCACAGATAAGCACATCAACTCCATTATCCTTTAAAAATCCTGACAATGCACCGTGACCACTACCATTTGTGTTTACAATCTGCATATTTACAATTTCATCATTCTGCACTTCATAGATTTTGAATTTCTCTGTGTGTCCAAAATGCTGAAAAACCTGTTCATTTTCATAAGTTACTGCAATTTTCATAATGTCAACTCCTTTGATTATATGTTAATTATATACCTAATTATAAATAAAATCAATATAAACAACAAAAGGCTCCCTCTCGCAAGGGAGCCAAAATCATTTTGCGTTTTGCACTTATTAATACATTCCGCCGCCTGCCTGAGCCATTGCTGCTG
>CALBQZ010000073.1 GCA_937899735.1 uncultured Clostridia bacterium
AAATGAGAAGGAGTAACCCATCATCATCTTCACCGTATCCATAACCATTATAGTCATAGAAATCGTCACCATACTCTTCAACAGTCTTACCTTCAAGGTCAGGTACTGTTACAATAGCGATTTCCATTTCATGTTTTTCAGTAAATGCTTCAAGACGTGCTAAAAGTGTTGCTTCTTCGTCTGCTGAAAGCAAATCTGCATTGTCAACAAGAAGCGGAAGAGTGCGTTCTACTCTTTGGAATTCAGTTATTGGCTCGGTTTGTTCAGTTGCACCGATTGTGTCACCACTATCTGATGAATCATTTGTTGGTTTATTCTGTGGAACATAAGATGATATGGGGTTTTCTTCAGCAACCATTTCACCTGCTGCAAAGAATGCTTCAATACCACCATAATATGATTCATTACTGTCATATGCCTCAAACAAAGCATCACCATAAGTACCATCGAAGATTTCACCAGCACCTACAGAAAATGTACCACATTTACCTGTTTCTGTATTATGTGTAAAAACATAACAGTTTTGTGAATCAGTAAATGAGTAGTATGCGTCTTCACTATATTCTACAGTATCAGAAACACTACTATCGTCAATAAGACAGAAAATGAAAGTATATCCGTATGTACGCTCAATCATTCTTGCATAATTTGCGAGTTCATCTGCTTCACTGTCAGTAATTACACCGTCAGGATTATACACATAGGTCTGTGTAGCCGCTGATGCAGAAATGAAGCAAGAAAGACAAAGGACTAATGCGATAACAATAGCAAATATTTTCTTCATAATTCTGCACCTCCTTACAACCAACCTAACAATTCGATAAGCCAAGCAATTCCATAAAGCAAGAGACCTGCACCGGCACCACAAAGACCACCGATTCTTTTAACCTTATTTTCATCTGTCGGAATATCACCAACAAATTTACCTGTCTGACCGTTCATAGCATATGTATAAGTTTTTCCGTTCCAGGTTGTATTCACAAGCCAGACTGGAAGGAGAGCATATTTATAAACACCACTCATAATATTCATATCAGCTCTTGTTGTTTTGATTTCATCGTAGTTAAGAACTGAACTCTTAAAAGCATCTGCAGCAGTATTTGTGAGTCTTGTATTTGCTCTGCCCATACTGTCGTTTACACTTACATCAAACTTATCAGCAACATAACCTGCAAGATAAGCTGTATTGAAATCTACTGCCTGAGAAAGGTCAAATGGTTCAATTGATTCCATAAGAGTATCATCAATTTTCTGTGAAGCATCAACAGGAATGTTATCAAAAGAGATTTCACCTTCTCTATATACATTCCAAGAATCTGTCTGCACATAATCATAATTTTTGTCAGACCATCTTTTTATTTTTTCTGCATCATAGTTCAAATACATATAAGCATCACAAGAGAAAAGCCAATGTGGTACATAAATACCTTTGATTTCTTCAAGTTTGTTATCATCAAGAAAATCTTTAGGCACAAATTTTCTGCCTGCAAGGTGCTTTTTGAATGCTTCCTTTGCTGCTTTTTTATCAAGTTTGAAAGGAATAATCAAATCAGGACGATATGCACCTGAAAACTGTCCTTTCATAA
>CALBQZ010000074.1 GCA_937899735.1 uncultured Clostridia bacterium
CAAATTTCTTTGCTGTACAAGGCATAATACCAACAACAACCATATCCTTAGGGTCCATACCAAGCTTTTCAGCATAATATGTCTTCATAATTGCACCAAACATCTGCTGTGGTGATTTACAGCTTGAAAGATGAGGAATCTGTTCTGGATAGTAGTGTTCACAATACTTAATCCAACCCGGTGAACAAGATGTAATCATTGGAAGTGTTCCGCCGTTCTGAACTCTTTCAATAAGTTCGTTAGCTTCTTCCATAATTGTAAGGTCAGCAGCAAAGTCTGTATCGAATACCTTATCGAAACCAAGACGACGAAGTGCTGCAACCATTTTGCCTTCAACGTTTGTGCCGATGTGCATACCGAATGCTTCACCGAGAGTTGCACGGATTGAAGGAGCTGTCTGAACAATAACGAACTTTTCAGGGTCGTTGATTGCTGCGAGAACCTTATCTGTATCATCCTTTTCAACGATTGCACCTGTTGGGCAGTTAACGATACACTGACCGCAAGAGATACATGAAACGTCTGCAAGGTCCTTATCAAATGCTGAACTTACGTGAGTATCAAAACCACGAGCATTAGCACCGATAACTGAAATACCCTGCTGGTCACAAGCTGCTATACAACGACGGCAAAGGATACACTTGTTGTTATCTCTTACCATGTGAGCTGCTGAATCGTCGAAATTGTAACGTACCATTTCACCGTCAAAACGGTCTTCGATATCTACACCAAACTCCTTGCAAAGCTGCTGAAGCTCACAAGTTCCGCTGCGTACACAAGAAAGACATTTTCTATCATGGTTTGAAAGGATAAGTTCAAGAGTTAATTTTCTTGAATGTCTAACCTTTTCTGTATTTGTAAAGATTTCCATTCCCTCATTTACAGGGAATACACAAGCAGCAACAAGGCTTCTTGCACCCTTAACTTCTACCATACACATACGGCAAGCACCAATTTCATTGATGTCCTTAAGGTAGCAAAGTGTTGGGATTTCTATACCTGCATAACGAGCAGCTTCAAGGATAGTGCTGCCCTTAGGTACTGAATATGATTTATTGTTAATTTTAACGTTTACCATTATCTTGCACTCTCCTTATTTCTTAATAATTGCACCGAATTTACATGAATCCATACAAACGCCGCATTTGATACATTTTGTTGTATCAATAACATGAGGATTCTTAACTGTACCGCTGATAGCTCCAACAGGACACTTTCTTGAGCACAATGTACAACCCTTACAAGCGTCAGCAACGATTTCATAGCTAACGAGCTTCTTACAAACGCCGGCAGGACACTTCTTATCAACAACGTGAGCAATATACTCATCCTTGAAGAATTTAAGAGTTGCAAGAACAGGGTTTGGAGCTGTCTGACCAAGACCGCAAAGTGAATTTTCTTTGATGTAATAGCAAAGTTCTTCAAGTTCGTCAAGGTCTTTAAGTGTTGCCTTACCGTCAGTAATCTTTTCAAGCATTTCACGAAGTCTCTTTGTACCGATACGGCAAGGAGTACATTTACCGCAAGATTCATCAACTGTGAAGTCAAGGAAGAACTTAGCAATATCAACCATACAGTTGTCTTCGTCCATTACGATAAGACCACCTGAACCCATCATACAGCCGATTGCTGTAAGGTTATCATAGTCGATTGGTGTGTCCATAAGAGAAGCAGGAATACATCCGCCTGAAGGACCACCTGTCTGAGCAGCCTTGAACTTCTTACCGTTTGGAATACCGCCACCGATTTCTTCGATAACTTCACGAAGAGTAGTACCCATAGGAACTTCAACAAGACCTGTGTTGTTAATCTTACCACCGAGAGCGAATACCTTAGTACCCTTTGATTTTTCTGTACCCATTGATGCGAACCAATCAGCACCCTTGAGGATAATCTGTGGGATATTAGCGAAAGTTTCAACGTTATTTTCTGTTGTTGGCTTGCCGAAAAGACCCTTAACTGCAGGATATGGAGGACGAGGTCTTGGCTCACCACGGTTACCTTCGATTGATGTCATAAGAGCTGTTTCTTCACCACAAACGAAAGCACCTGCACCAAGACGGATGTGAAGGTCAAAGTCAAATCCTGAATTGAATATGTTCTTACCAAGAAGGCCATATTCCTTAGCCTGGTCAATAGCAATCTGAAGACGATTTACTGCGATTGGATATTCAGCACGAACGTAAACGTAACCTTCTGTAGCACCTGTTGCATAACCGCAGATAGCCATAGCTTCGATAATACAGTGTGGGTCACCTTCAAGAACTGAACGGTCCATGAATGCACCCGGGTCACCTTCGTCAGCATTACAAACAACATATTTCTGGTCAGCCTGATTAGCAGCTGTGAAGCTCCATTTAAGACCTGTTGGGAATCCGCCGCCGCCACGGCCACGAAGACCAGAATCCTTAACAATCTGAACAACCTGTTCAGGTGTGTATTCTGTAAGACACTTAGCAAGAGCCTGATAACCGTCATATGCTATGTACTCATCGATATTTTCAGGGTCAATAACACCGCAGTTACGAAGAGCAACACGTTCCTGCTTTGCATAGAATGTTGTGTCGTTAAGAGATTTAATTTCATCTGTTGTTACAGTTTCATCATAGAGAAGTCTTGTAACAATTCTACCCTTGAGAAGGTGTTCTTCAACGATTTCAGGGATATCTTCAACCTTAACCTGTGAATAGAAGCATCCTTCAGGATAAACAATCATAATTGGGCCGAGAGCACAAAGACCAAAACAACCTGTTCTGATAACTTTGATTTCTTCACTTAAGCCTTTATCAGCAATCTGAGTTTCAAGAGCCTCAATAATTGCCTGACTGTTTGAAGAGGTACAACCGGTACCGCCGCAAACAAGTACGTGTGAACGATACA
>CALBQZ010000075.1 GCA_937899735.1 uncultured Clostridia bacterium
AATTGATAACTTTCGCATAATGCTATCATTTTCTAAGATATACTTTTTAGATTCATTTGACAAGCAATGTTCAAATCCCCTTGATTTGTGTACTCCATTAAGCAATGCTTCTTTACATTCTTTATAAACAAACTCGTACTGTTTGTTTCCTACCAATTCAGGAAATACTTCATTGATATCAAAATGCTCTCTAATTTCATCTTTATCTTTCTCATAAAGGAAATGATATCGCATATAATACTTCGCCCTCGACCAAACGCCATACTCGTCATATCCTGCATCAGAATCTTTGACTTGTACTATATGAGTAATTTTTACTCCATATCGTGATAAATACCTATTATATACTATCTTTTCAATAGGATTTGAAGTTTTAGCACTCTTGTCCGTTATGTCTTCTTCATAGTATTTCTTTCCTTTAAGTATACTTTTCCAAATTTTGACCTTTCTGTCCAAAGCTTTTAAATAAATTTCTTTCAATTCGCTTACCAGTGGATATCTTGGATTTGCACCTGTACACTGGTCATCAAATGCCTGCTCAACCATATCGTCGAGTCTGTTTAAGAAGTCTTCTTCATCAATGCCGTAGTCTTTGATTGTATCCTTGATACCAACCTGTGCTTTTAAGTCGTTGATAGCCTTGATAAGAGCTTCGAGCTTTTCTTCGTCAGTGTTACCGCCTAAACCTAAAGCGTCAGCGATTTCAGCATAACGAGCAAGTGTGTGTGGGTGGTCATACTGTGAGAATGTACCCATCTTTGCAGGTGCTTCACTTGCATTGAAACGAAGAACTTCTTCAATCATAAGAGCGTTTGCTACACCGTGAGGAAGGTGGTGGAAGGCACCGAGCTTATGAGCCATTGAGTGACAAACACCCAAGAATGCATTTGCGAAAGCCATACCTGCCATTGTTGCAGCGTTTGCCATTTTTTCTCTTGCCTCAACGTCTGTCTGACCGTTATCGTATGCACGAGGAAGATATTTGAAGATGTTTTTGAGTGCCTGAAGTGCAAGACCATCTGTATAATCTGTTGCAAGCATTGCAGCATAAGCTTCAACTGCGTGAGTTACAGCGTCAATACCTGATGCAGCTGTAAGTCCTTTTGGGGCTGACATATGGAAATCAGTATCAATAATTGCCATATTAGGAAGAAGTTCGTAATCAGCGAGAGGATATTTAACACCTGTTGATTCATCTGTGATAACTGCGAAAGGTGTTACTTCTGAACCTGTACCTGCTGATGTAGGAACAGCAATGAAGTATGCTTTTTCACCCATTTTAGGGAAGGTGTAAACACGTTTACGGATATCAATAAACCTCATTGCCATATCCATAAAGTCTGCTTCAGGATGCTCATACATAACCCACATAATCTTTGCTGCGTCCATTGCAGAACCACCACCGAGTGCTATGATTGTATCCGGCTTGAATGCTGCCATCTGTGCAGCACCTTCTTTAGCGTTGCCAAGTGTTGGGTCTGGCTGAACGTTGAAGAATGTTGTATGTGCAATACCCATTTCATCGAGTTTGTCTGTAATTGGCTTTGTGTAACCATTTTCATAAAGGAATGTATCTGTTACGATAAATGCTTTCTTTGAACCACGAACTG
>CALBQZ010000076.1 GCA_937899735.1 uncultured Clostridia bacterium
AGCATCACTTATTAAACGCAATTATGGAATAAAGGATTTTGGAAATCTTATCCCCGGTCACGGTGGAATTATGGACCGATTTGACAGCATTTTGTTTGTTTCAGCTGCTTTCTATGCAGTATTTAACATCTTTGAGGTGTCGATATAATGACAAAAAATTTAAGTATATTAGGCTCAACCGGTTCAATCGGTACGCAGAGCCTTGAAACAGCAAGAAAGTGCGGTTACTCTGTCTCCGCGCTTTCGGCGTATTCTAATGTAGATTTAATTGAAGAACAAATTCGTGAGTTTAAGCCACAGGTTGCTGCTTTGGTTGACGAAAATGCGGCAAAAGAGCTTAAAAATCGTGTGGCTGATATGGATGTGAAGGTCCTTTCAGGTATTGATGGTGTATGCGAATGTGCAATGGTGGAAAGTGCGGATACTGTTATCAACTCAGTTGTTGGTATGGCAGGACTTAAACCTACTCTTTCTGCTATTGAAGCAGATAAAAAGATTGCCCTTGCTAATAAGGAAACTCTTGTTGCAGGTGGTTTGATTGTTACAAATAATGCAAAGGCAAAGGGTGTGGATATTCTTCCTGTTGACTCTGAACATTCAGCGATTTTCCAGTGCTTACAGGGTCAGCCTACTAACAAGGCATTAAAGAGAATTATCCTTACTGCAAGTGGTGGACCGTTCTTCGGCAAAACAAAGGAAGAACTCGAGAAGGTTACAGTTGCAGATGCACTTAAGCATCCAAACTGGAGTATGGGACAAAAAATAACCATTGACTCTGCTACAATGATGAATAAAGGTCTTGAACTTATAGAGGCCGTTTGGCTCTTTGATGTTCACCCATCAAAAATCGAGATTGTGGTACACAGAGAGAGTATAATTCATTCTGCCGTTGAGTATGATGATAATGCAGTGATTGCGCAGATGGGACTTCCTGATATGAAAATTCCTATTCAGTATGCTCTCACATATCCAGAAAGAATTGAATCTCTTACAGACGAATTGGATTTAACAAAAATTGGAACTCTTACATTCTATAAACCCGATTATGAAACATTCAGATGTATGGATATTTGCCGTGAGGCAATCACTCGCGGTGGACTTTATCCTGCATATGCAAATTCTGCAAACGAACAGGCTAATCTTATGTTCAGAAAAGGTGAAATCGGATTTTTACAGATTGCAGAGTTGGTAGAAAAAGTTATGAACGAAGCACCAAAGGTGGATACATACACGGTGGATGATGTTTATAACGCAGATATTGAAGCAAGAAACTTAGTAATCAAGTATTCAGGAAAGTAGTGATTTTTTGGAAATCTGGTCAAAGGTATGGCCCTTTTTAGTGGCAATATTATTCTTTGGACTTTTAATATCAATACATGAGCTGGGTCATTTTACCTTTGCTAAACTTTTCAAGGTCAAGGTCAATGAGTTTGCCCTTGGAATGGGACCTGCAATCTTCAAAAAGAAAAAGGGTGACACAACTTATGCTCTCCGTCTTTTGCCCATTGGTGGCTATGTGAGTATGGAGGGTGAGGATGAAGAAAGCACCGACGAAAATGCCTTTAACAAGAAAAAAGTGTGGCAGAAATTTATTATAGTTGCTGCAGGTGCCATTATGAACTTAATTTTAGGTGTTGTAATTGTAGGCACAATTCTTACAATGGATGATTTGATTGCAACAAATAAGGTGCTTTATTTCAATGAGGGTGCAATCAGCCAACAAACAGGACTTAAAGAAAATGACGAGATTCTTTCTATTGACGGAAAAAGAGTATTGTCAGGTATAGATGTTTCTTTTCTTATGACAAGAAGTGATGACGGCATTTTCGATATGACAGTCCGTCGTGATGGAGAGAAAGTAGAACTTAAAGATGTAACATTCAAGACTACAAAAGAAGGAAAATACACTCACATTGAATATGACTTTGTAATTCTTGGTGCAAAGCCAACAGTTTTAAATGTTATAACAAATTCCTTTAAGCAAACAGCATCAATGGCAAGACTTGTGTGGTTGAGTCTGTTTGACTTGGTGACAGGCCAGTATGGATTAACCGACTTGTCTGGACCAGTGGGTACGGTGAATATAATCGCTGATGTAGCGTCAAGTGCTGTTCAGAGTAAAGAGGGACTTATAGCGACACTCAATATAATGGCATTTATCACAATCAACATTGGTATTTTCAATCTTATGCCATTACCTGCTCTTGATGGTGGAAGACTTTTCTTCTTAGTGATTGAGGGAATTCGCAGAAAACCTATAAAGCCAAAATATGAGGGCTTTATACATGGCGCAGGACTTGCACTTTTATTGCTTTTAATGTTAGTTGTAACTTTTAATGATATTGTAAATTTAATCAGGAATTAAAGATGGTGTGATTTATGATAGAACGTAGAAAAAGCCGTGTTGTAACGGCAGGAAATGTAAAAATTGGTGGAGATAGTCCTATCTCTGTTCAGTCAATGCTCAATGTTATTGCAGAAGATGCTGAGGGAAATGTAAGACAAGCTGTTGAGTTGGAAAAAGCAGGTTGTCAGATTATCCGTCTTACTGTGCCAAATAAAGAGGCAGTCAATACTCTTTATGCAGTGAAAAATGCTGTGAAAATTCCTGTTGTTGCAGATATTCATTTTGACTATCGTTGCGCTTTGGAAAGCGTCGCTGCAGGTGTGGATAAAATCAGAATCAACCCAGGTAACATTGGTGATGATGAAAGGGTACGTGCTGTTGCAAATGCTTGTCGTCTTCATAATGTGCCAATCCGTATTGGTGTGAATTCTGGTTCACTTGAAAAGAATTTACTTGCAAAATACGGTTCACCAACACCTGAAGCTATGGCAGAGAGTGCTATGTATCATATTTCGCTTCTTGAAAAATTCGACTTTAACGACATCGTTGTTTCAATTAAGTCGTCAGATGTTCAAAAAATGGTTAAAGCATACCGTCTTGTTGCTGATATGTGTGATTATCCTTTGCATTTGGGAGTTACTGAAGCAGGTACACACAATATGGCTCTTGTAAAATCAAGCATCGGTATCGGCTCACTTCTCCTTGATGGTATCGGTGACACAATCCGTGTTTCAATGACTGCTGACCCTGTAACAGAGGTTAAGGCAGGTTATGATATTTTAAAGGCAGCAGGAATTAAAACTGACTGTGCACAGATTGTATCTTGCCCAACTTGTGGACGAACAAAAATTGACCTTATTGGTCTTGCTGATAAAGTGGAAAAAGCACTTGCAAATTATGATAAACCAATTAAGGTTGCTGTAATGGGTTGCGTTGTTAATGGACCGGGTGAAGCAAAAGAAGCAGATATTGGTGTTGCAGGTGGCGACGGTTGTGGCGTTATTTTTAAACACGGTGAGGTGCTAAAAAAAGTGCCTGAGGAAAAAATAGTAGATGAACTTTTAAAGGAAATAGAAAAAATATAACGGTGAATTACATATGGCAGTAGTAAAATCACTTTTTGGTGAGTATTTTGACTGTACACAGAATCTCGATATTGCTTATGCAGATATTGTTGGGTTTTCTGTCTCACAGGAAAAAATGAGTGCAAAAATCACCATTAAGCCTTACAGGAAAATTGAAGAAAACCGTATTGAAGCTCTTGAAAGTCAACTTTCAAGGGCTGTCAATGTTAATATAAGTATTGTTTGTGACGAGTCAAGATTGGGGTTCCGTACAGAATTTATGGACCTTGTTGTTGAGATTTTAAGAGATAAAATTGTCGTTGCAAACGGATATTTTAATAATGCAGATTATGAAATCTTTGGCAGAGAGTTGAAAGTATCTCTCAAAAAAGGTGGTAAGGATATTCTCACTTCTGCAAACTGTGATAAAGCTATTGAAAGAATTATCAAAGGACTTTTCGGCGTTGATTATACTGTAAGCTTCAATCAGGGTGAGGATTTCAATACAGAATTGGCTCTTGATAGTATGCAAAAAAAGGCTGACGAAGAAATTCGAAGAGAAAAGAATATTCCTGAACCTTCAGCACCTGCTGAGGCAGGCGAGCCAAAGCCCCATGTAATCAAAGAGGGCTTCCCACTCTACCTTGAAACACAAAAGCCAATTTACGGAAATCTTATCCGTACTGCAAACTTGCAGAATCTTTGTGATGTTTCAATCGAAAGTGGTGCTGTTGCTGTCTGGGGTGAAGTTTTCAGCCTTGATGTGCGTACAACACGAGATGGTAAGAATAATATTATCAATTTCAACATTACAGATAAAACATATTCATATACAGTAAAAATTTTTGAATCCTGTGCAAATGCAAAAACATTCCTTGGTGCTTTGAGTGACGGCACAACTGTAATAGTTTATGGTAGAGTGAGTTTTGATAAGTATTCCGGTGAGAATATTATTTCAGCAACTGCAGTTAATACTGTTACACAGATTAAAAAGCAGGATAAAGCAGAGAAAAAACGTGTTGAATTGCATCTTCATACGAATATGTCTGATATGGATGGTATGACGGGTGCAGACAAGCTTGTTAAACGTGCGATTCAATGGGGACACCCTGCAATTGCTATTACTGACCATGGTAATGTTCAGGGTTATCCCGATGCTATGAAAGGTAAGGGTAAGGACGACATTAAAATCATTTATGGTGTAGAGGGTTACCTTATCGATGACATAGCTGAGCCTGAAACTTCTTGGGAAAAATTACCAAGATATCATATTATTCTCCTTGTGCAGAATAAAGTTGGCCTTAAAAACTTATATAAACTTGTGTCACTTGCTCATACAACATATTTCCACACAAGACCTTGTATTCCTCGTTCAAAACTTAATGAGTTGAGAGAGGGAATTATTATCGGCTCTGCATGTGAAGCAGGTGAGTTAATTAAAGCAATTCTTCTTGAAAAAAGTGAAGAAGAAATTATAAAGATTGCTGAATATTACGATTATCTTGAGATTCAGCCTGACGGAAACAATCAGTTTATGATTGCTTCCCATTCTGACCCGAATGCTAAGAACCCTGACAGAAATAAAGAATATAATCGCATTAAAACTCTTGAAGATATTCGTGATATTAACCGTAAAATCATTCACCTTGGTGATAAATTAGACAAATTAGTTTGTGCAACAGGTGATGTACATTTTATGGACCCTGAAGATGCAAAATTCCGTGCAATTCTTATGGCAGGTAAAGGCTTTGATGATGCCGACGACCAGGCACCACTTTACTTTAAAACAACGGACGAAATGCTCGAGGAATTCTCATATTTGGGTGAAGATACAGCATATGAAGTTGTTGTTACAAATACAAATAAAATTGCAGATATGATTGAACAGGTAAGACCAATTCCTGAGGGAACATTCCAGCCTTCCATTCCTGGTGCTGAAGACGAACTCCGTCAGATTTGCTGGGACAAGGCAAAGGATTGGTATGGTGACCCTGTTCCTGAGTATGTTGCAGACAGACTTACACGAGAACTCGAATCAATTATCAAACATGGTTTCGCCGTGCTCTATATCATCGCACAGAAACTTGTTTGGGACTCGGAAGCACATGGCTACCATGTTGGTTCCCGAGGTTCAGTTGGTTCATCATTCGTTGCTACAATGGCAGGTATTTCTGAGGTTAATCCGTTGGCACCTCATTACCGTTGCCCTAAATGTCGTCACAGTGAATTCTTCTTACATGGTGAGTATGGCTCAGGTTTTGATATGCCACCAAAGAATTGTCCGCATTGTGATATTCCAATGGTTCGTGACGGACACGAAATTCCGTTCGAAACTTTCCTTGGTTTCCATGGTGATAAGGCTCCCGATATTGACCTTAACTTCTCAGGTGATTATCAGGGTAATGCTCACAGATATACAGAAGAGCTTTTCGGTCGTGACCACGTGTTTAAAGCAGGTACAATCGCAACAGTTGCTGATAAAACTGCTTATGGATATGTTAAGAAATACCTTGAAGAAAGAGGTAAGGTTGTAACTCGTGCCGAAGAGGATAGACTGACAAAAGGTTGTACGGGTATTAAGCGTACAACAGGTCAGCATCCCGGTGGTATGGTTGTTGTTCCCAATGAATTTGATGTTTATGACTTTACTGCAGTTCAATTCCCTGCAAATGATACATCATCCGATATGGAAACAACTCACTTTGACTTCCATTTCTTGCACGATACAATTCTTAAACTTGATATTCTCGGTCATGATGTGCCTACACTTTATAAGCATCTTGAGGATATGACAGGAATTCCTGTTATGGATGTTGATGTTTGTGACCCTAAGATTGTAAGCTTGTGTACAAGCCCTGAAGCTCTGGGACTTACACCTGACGATATCGGTGTTCAGACAGGTACACTCTCAATTCCTGAAATGGGTACGGATTTCGTTCGTGGAATGCTTATGGAAGCACAACCAAAGTGCTTCTCCGACCTTTTGCAGATTTCAGGTCTTTCTCACGGTACTGACGTTTGGTTGGGTAATGCTCAGGAACTTATTAAAGACGGTACTTGTACAATTTCTGATGTTATCGGTACTCGTGATAGTATTATGACTTACCTTATGCATAAGGGACTTGATTCAGGTCTTGCATTTAATATTATGGAAAAAACCCGTAAAGGTATTGTTGCAAAGGTTGGTTTCCCTGAGGGTGCTGAAGAAGCTATGAAAGCTTGTAATGTGCCTCAGTGGTATATGGATTCTTGTCGTAAAATCAAGTACATGTTCCCTAAGGCTCATGCTGCAGCTTATGTTATTGCTGCACTTCGCCTTGGTTGGTACAAGATATATAAGCCCACCGAATACTACACAGCATTCTTAACTGTACGTGGTGGCGACCTTGATGCATTAACTGTTGCGCAGGGTAGGGATGCTGTTAAGCGTAAAATGGTTGAACTCCATGGTCCTCTAAATGCAGAGCCAAAGGACAGAAAACCAATGACCACAAAGGAAAAAGACCAGTTTACTGCTTTACAGGTTGTTAACGAAATGATGGCAAGAGGAGTAGAACTTCTACCAGTTGATATTTATAAATCACGTGCAAATGTTTATTATATAGAAGACGGAAAAATCAGAATGCCTTTTTCTGCACTTTCTGGCGTTGGTGAAAATGCTGCGAAAGCGCTTGTTGAGGGTAGAGATAACAGTGATGGTGTATTTGTTTCTATTGACGATTTCCAAGCAAAAACAGGTGCATCAAGTGCAGTTGTTACTGCATTAAAAGAAATTGGTGCATTTGCAGATTTACCAGAAACTGCACAAATCTCTTTCTTTGGATTCTGATAATCTTATGAAATATTGTGCTTGACTTATATGCTTTATTATGGTAGCATAGTAGCACGTTAAAGCGAATACGTAAAAAGGATACTTAGCAAATGAAGAATTATTCAAAAATTACTCCCGAGGGAACAAAAGACTATCTTGCAATGGAAAGCCGTGCAATCCGTTGCGCTGAAAAAAGATTGTCAACTGTTTTTAAATCCAAGGGTTATGAAAAGGTAATGACACCTACAATAGAATTTTTTGATGTGTTTAACCGTGAAAGTTCAGGTTATAATCCTGAAGACCTTTACAGTTTGACCGATTCTTACGGACGACTTTTAGTACTTCGTCCTGATTCAACCTTGCCTATTGCAAGACTTGTTTCAACGCGATTCCAGAATGCTCGTCTTCCACTTCGCCTTTACTATAATCAGAATGTTTTTGTAAGACAGAAGAATCTGACAGGCAGAAACGACGAGGCAACTCAGAGTGGTATTGAACTTATGGGTGCATATGGACTTCGTGCAGATTTAGAGGTTATCACAACTGCAGTTGAGGCTATTGAAAACTGCACGTCTGCAGATTTCAAACTTGAAATCGGTCACGCAGGTTTCTTTAAGGAACTTTGCAAAAAACTCAATGTAAGTGATGATGTTGTAAGTGAGATTTACGACTGTGTTGAAAGCAGAAACTTCGTTTCTCTCAACAATATTCTTGATAAAATCGGTAAATCCGAAGTAACAGACTGTATTCGTAATCTTCCTCGTTTTTTCGGTGGACTTGAAGTTATTGAAAAAGCAAAGTCTATTGATTTGGATGAGGAAGGACAGAAGAGTCTAGACTACTTAAAAGAACTATATGTGCTTTTGTGTGATGCAGGACTTTCAGATAAAATCGTTATTGACTTAAGCCTTGTTAACCGTACAAATTACTACACCGGCATTATCTTCAAAGGATATTTACAAGGTAGTGGTGTTTCAGTAGTTTCAGGTGGTCGTTATGATTGTCTTGGTGCTGAATTCGGTCGTGATATGCCGTCAACTGGTTTTGGTATCGAAACGGGTGCTTTGGCATCGGTTATGCTTTCACGGAATGAACTTGATGAAGAAAAACTTCCTGAGATTATCGTTTTTGGTGAGCAGGAATATATAATCAAAGCATTGGAGTATTCAAAAACTCTTCGTGTTCAAGGTGTTTATTGTGAGAACAGCACCTTTGAAACACTTGAAGAAACAAAGGAATACGCACTTTCAAAAGGAATTAAGAAGGTTTGTGTAGTCGGAGATACAGTAAGGGAGGAAATCTTATGAAAAAATTGAGAATAGCCCTTACAAAAGGCAGACTTGAAAAGAAGAGCGTTGAACTTTTCCAGAAAATGGGAATTGATTGCGACGAACTTATCAATAAAGGCAGACGCTTGATTCTCAATGCAGGTGACTATGAGGTTGTTCTTGCAAAAGCAGCTGATGTAATTACATATGTTGAACACGGTGTTTGCGATATCGGCATTGTTGGTAAAGATACTATTGTAGAAAATGGAAAAAGTTTCTACGAAATGATGGACTTAAACCTTGGTAAATGTGATTTCGCTCTTGCAACACAAAAGGGCGTTGATTTTTACGATGGTTTTAATACAAAACGAATTGCAACAAAATATCCAAATATTACAAAGGCATATTTTGAAGGCAAGGGAATGGATATTAAGATTATTAAAATCGAGGGTTCCGTTGAATTAGCTCCACTTCTTAATCTTGCCGATGGTATTGTGGATATTGTCGAAACAGGTACAACACTCAAGGAAAACGGACTTGAAGTGAAAGAAAAAATTATGCCTGTTTCAGCACGTGTAATTGTGAATATGGCAAGTATGAAACTTCGCCGTGAGGAAATTGACAAATTCCTTGAAGAAATAGAAAAAGTTATCCCAAAGGGTGAATGATATGATAAATACAGTTTTGGCAGACGGTAAGGCGGATGCTTCCCTTATCGCACAGCTTAAAGAAAGAAGCGGTGAGGTTGACAAAAAGGTTACTCTTGCTGTTACTGATATTCTTGAAAATGTAAAAGCAAACGGGGATAAAGCCGTTTTAGAATACACAATTAGATTTGATGGAAAAGCACCTGAAAATACAGAAATCTCAAAGGAAGAAATTGAGAATTCAATTAAGGAATGTGACCCATTCTTTGTAAAAGCATTGGAAGATGCTGCCGAAAACATTCGTGATTTCCATGCTCGTCAGAAGCAACAGAGCTGGCTTACAACAAAGGAAAATGGCGTTATTATGGGACAGCGTGTGCGTGGACTGGAAAGAGTTGGCATCTATGTACCAGGTGGCACTGCTGCCTATCCATCAAGTGTACTTATGAATGCTATCCCTGCAAAAATCGCAGGTGTTAAAGAAATTATAATGGTAACCCCTCCTGCAAAGGACGGCAAACCAAACCCTGATATTCTTGCTGCTGCAAAAATCGCAGGAGTTGACAGAGTTTTCTTAATGGGTGGTGCTCAGGCTGTTGCTGCACTGGCTTACGGTACAGAATCTGTGCCAAAGGTTGATAAAATCGTAGGTCCTGGTAATATCTTTGTTGCTACTGCAAAAAAGCTTCTCTATGGTACAGTTGATATTGATATGGTTGCAGGACCAAGCGAGATTTTGATTGTTGCCGATGAAACTGCAAATCCGAAATTCCTTGCTGCCGACCTTATGAGTCAGGCTGAACATGATGTTTTAGCTTCTGCTATTCTCATTACAACAAGTGAAAGAATTGCAGAAGAAACAAAGAAAGAACTTGCTTGTCAGTGTGCAACACTTTCAAGAAAAGAAATTATTGAAAAATCTCTTAAAGATTATAGTGCAATTATTATCTGTGACAATATGGACAAGGCTGTGGATTTTGCTAATAAATTAGCACCTGAACACCTTGAAATGTGTGTTGAGAATCCACTAGAATATATCGGCAGAATGGATAATGCAGGTAGTGTTTTCCTTGGTAATTACTCACCTGAGCCATTGGGCGACTATTTTGCAGGTCCTAACCACGTTCTTCCAACAAGTGGTACTGCAAGATTCTTTTCCCCTTTGTCAGTTGACAGTTTTATTAAGAAATCAAGTTTTATTTATTATACAGAAGATGCACTCCGTGAGTGCAAGGATAAAGTTGTTTCTCTTGCAGAAACAGAGGGCTTAACAGCTCATGCAAACTCAATTAAGGTTAGATTTGAGGACTAATATGTTTCAGTTGAATGATAAAGTAAAAAACTTAACACCATATGAGCCAATCAGCGGCACTTATGAAATCCGTCTTGATGCTAACGAGTCTTTTCTGACTGTTCCAAAGAACATTGAGAATGAGATGGTTGAAGCACTTAAAACTTCTGCTCTTAATCGTTACCCTGACCCAAATGCTACAAAACTTGTGAAAGGTTTTGCAGATTATTTCAAGGTGGATGCTGATTGCGTAACAGCAGGTAATGGCTCGGATGAAATTATTTCAGTTATAATGAATGCGTTTTTGCAGAAGGGTGACAGGGTTTTAACTCTTGAGCCTGATTTCTCAATGTATCGTTTTTATGCTGAAATAGCAGAGTGCGAAAGTGTTAAGTACCAAAAAAACGATAATCTTGATGTAAATATGGATGATGTAATCGCACTTGCAAACAGGGAAAATGTAAGAATTGTGATTTTCTCAAATCCTTGCAATCCAACATCAAGAATTGTTACAAAAGATGGTGTTAGAAAACTTATAAACAGCACAGATGCTCTTGTTGTCCTTGACGAAGCTTATATGGATTTTGCAGAGGATGAAAGTCTTTTAGGTGAATTTGAGAATTACGATA
>CALBQZ010000077.1 GCA_937899735.1 uncultured Clostridia bacterium
TAAGACAACTCTCAGCGCAACTGGGCTTGAATATCAACACCGTAAAGCGCGCATTGTCGGAGTTGGAGGCTCAGGGAGTTATCTACACAATTGCAGGAAAAGGCGTATTCGTAAGCGGTGATACAAAATCCCAGAACATCTTCCTTCAACAGTCTTTGGATGCAGTAAAAGCATCTTTGGTCAATGCCAAGGCTATGGGTGTTGACAGAAAACAGGTTGAAGGACTTCTTAACGAAATTTTCAAAGGAGTTGACGATTGAAATGATTGAATTTGTAAATGTTACAAAGAAATTCGGCGATTTCACAGCAGTTGAAGATATATCATTTAAAGTCCAGCCGTCATCAATTTATGGTCTTATCGGCTATAACGGTGCAGGTAAGACAACACTTTTAAAAACGGCAGCAGGAATCTATAAGGCAGATGATGGCAAAGTCCTTATGGATGGAGCAGATACATTTGATAATGACACAGTAAGAAAAGATTTGTTCTATATTCCTGATGACCTTTATTTCCCTATGAATGCTTCAATTTATTCAATGGCAAGTTTTTATGCTGATTATCATCCGAATTTCAGTAAAAAAACACTTGAGAATCTTTTGGATTTGTATGGTCTTGACGGAAAGAAGAAAATCAGAGGTTTTTCAAAGGGTATGCAAAGACAGGCTGAACTTATTTTAGCACTTGCATCCAGACCAAAATATTTGCTTCTTGACGAAACCTTTGACGGACTTGACCCACAGAAAAAAGAAACAACAAAGAAGCTTTTTATGGAATATATGGCGGAAACAGAAGCCTCTCTCATTATTTCATCACACAATTTATCAGAGCTTTCTGACCTTTGCGACAATGTTGGTCTTATCAACGGTAAAAAACTTACAATGGACTGTTCGGTTTATGACATTTCAAAGAATTACAGTAAGTTCAGACTTATTTTTGATCGTCAGATTACTGAAAACGATTTCAAGAATATCAGTTATAAATCACTTGAAATTGACGGCAGAGTTGCAATGATTATTTTCGAGAAAAATGCTGACGAGCAAAGACATAAGCTTAATGCACTTCTTCCTATGGCAATTGATGAGTATCAGCTCACAATGGAAGAAGTATTCTTAAACGAAATGGAGGATAAGAAATATGACATCACAAAAATCTTTGAAAAATAATGTGAACAAAAACGATTTCAAGCGTAGTCTTTTAGGTTCGCTTCCATTTCCGTTAATCGCACTTGTTTTGCTGTTTGTAATGGTGACAGTACCTATTTTTCAATATGTAACAGCAGAGGAATTTGTAAGAGCAGGTGAACACACAGAAATCTCAATGTTTTTAACACCACACTCAACCTTTTATTATTCCTTTGATTTGTTACCGATAGGAATGGTTATCTGTGGTATGCTCACAGCCTTAAAGTCTTTCTCTTTTATGCTTTCAAAAAAGCAGGTTAATGTATTTTTAAGCCTTGGTGTAAAGCGTAAAACAATGGTGACAAACCGACTAGTTTCAGGTGTTATTACACTCTTTTTAGCGGTGCTTTTACCACTTCTTTTAATCTACATTACAAACATTGTAAGCTTTGGTTACCATTCTTATCAGACAAGTCTTTTCCTGTATTTCACAGCATTACTTTTCGTATGTGGACTTGTGGGATATTCGCTTATATCTGCAATGATAATGGTATCAGGTAATATTTTTGAAGCAATAGCATCTGCACTTGCAGTTACTGCGATTCCAATACTCGTATTCCTCACTGCATTTTCAGTTATGAATTATTATCTTAGTGGCTATATCAGAGGGAACTTCGATTTTGAAACATTTGCACTTGTGCTTACACCTTGGACAATGGCAGTGAATTTGCAGACTAGCGATACACATCTTAAAGGTGATGATTATTATTATAATAATAGAATGACACCACGTATAATCTTAAGCCCATTACACAGGGATGTTCCTTTAGAGGAATATAAGATTCCAAGAGAATATAGCGTTGATTGGGGCTTCATTCTTCCGATTGTTATCTGGTTTGTGGTTGCAGTTGCTTTAATTGGCGTAACATATTATCTTTTCAACAAGAGAAAAGCAGAACACTCAAATTCTCTCGGCAAATTCCCTGTTTCAAGAGCAGTGCTCGGCACTTGTGCATTTGCTTTAATTACTTATGTGTTCGCAGAATGGTTCGGATATGAAGTAAGCATTTATGCTCTCTTCTTCCTTACAGCATTCGTTGCACTAATTGCATATTTCCTTGTTCAACTTATTCTTACAAGAAAGCCGAAAATTGCAGTTAAATCTCTTAAATGGAGCTTTGTACTTGTTGGTGCATTTGCAGTTTGCTGTATCTTGGTTAATACAGGCTTCCTTGGAACATATAATAGAATCCCTGACAAAGCAGATGTCAAGAGTGTTACAATTGATGCGTCTGAACTCAGTGGATATGAACATTGGATTCATCCTTGGGAGGGTGATGAGAACTTTGTAGAAAGCACAACTGACGAGAGCAAACAGGCTGTACTCCAAGTTTATGAGCTTCTTAAAAATGAAAAGATTGACCGTAATGAGGATTATATAACATCAGTTACATTCGGTATAAGAGATAACGATGGTAAGATTAAGTATCGTAATTTTGATATTTATGCAGAAGAAACATATATGAAATACATTCAGCTTGTTTATGGCTCAGATTATTTCGATGCAATTCTCAAAAATTATCTTGTTGATGATATTCCTGAAAACACAATGATTGACTCATCAGGTCACCTTAAAAAGTTCATTTGGGCATTTTCCGACAACGATATGATTGTAAATACTGATGGTGAAACAGGCGAAGAGATGGATTACATTGATGATGTTGACGGACTTTGCAAGGCACTCTATGATGATATTTCAAAAATGACAGTTGAGGAGCTTTTCAAAAACAACAAAAAGCCTGTTGGTATTCTTGTGAAGGCACATGAAGATGAAGGCTATTATATCAATACTCCTACTTATGCAAACGCAGCATATTATCCGATGAATGAACACGGAATGACTTATCAGATGGGTGAAGATAAGATTTTATATGACCCTGACATAAGACACGGATTGATAGATGATTATATTCCTGTTTACGATAATATGACAAATACTCTTAAATTCCTTAAGGATAATGGATATGAGCTTACAACGGAGCCTTTAAAGGTTAAGGAAGTCTTATATGCAGATAAGAAAATGTCACTTATGGAAGCACAGAATGAGTTTGCAAGAGTGAATAAGGATGCTTACAGAGGTTGGGGCGAGTACGATGTATATCTTTCTGACTATAACGCACCAATGTTTGAGCAGTCATATTTTGGATATGATGCAAACTACAATATGGGATATTTCATCGACACAAGTGCTCCTGTGACAGAATACGATATGCTTAATATGATTTATAAGGATGCAGGTAATCCACTTACATCTGTAAAGGATACAGCAAAGGCACAGGAAATTGCCGACCAAACTGTATCACAGTATATGACCTTGGATGACGACGGCAGATATGTTTATGTTGTTTACGAAAATAACGTAATGGCGTGGTACTATCTCCCTGAAGCAAATTTAAGTGCAATTAAATAACAGCACAATAAGGCTCCCCTGACAAGGGGAGCCGATTTGTTTAATATCTAATTTTTATGCCTTAAGTTTCTTTTCAAGAAGTTCCTTGATAACTGCAGGGTCGCCTGCACCACGAAGTTCTTTCATACAAGCACCGAAGAGGGCCATAAGGGCCTTTTCTTTACCGCTCTTGTAGTCTGAAACTGCTTTTCCATTTTCAGCAATAACCTTATCGATTACGCTGTCAATTGCTGATGAATCAAACTTCTTATCAAGTCCTTGTGCTTTAACGAATTCTTCAGGGTCAACATTGTCTTCAACAACTGCAATAAGAACTTTCTTACCTGCATTTCTGTTAATCTTACCGCTGTCAACCATCTTGATGATTGTAGCAAGAGTTTCTGCAGTCATTGTAAGGTCGTTAAGTGTCTTACCATCCTTACGAAGAACACCTGCACAGTCAGTAAGAATCCAGGTTGCAGTATCCTTTGGATTACATCCCATAGCCACAATATCGTCAAGCATTTTTGCGATTTTATGGTTAGAAATGAGCATATCGATTTCTTTTTCGGAAATGCCAACCTCACGGTAAGCATCTGCTTTTTCGTCAACTGCAACAGGCTTTTTAGCCTTGATTTCTTCAAGCCATTCATCGTCAATAATGATTGGCATAAGGTTTGCATCAGGGAAATAACGGTAATCTGCTTCAGTTTCCTTGTTTCTCATTGCAAATGTCTTACCACTTACATCATCAAATCTTCTTGTTTCCTGAACAA
>CALBQZ010000078.1 GCA_937899735.1 uncultured Clostridia bacterium
GTTTATAGCCAATACGATTCTCCTGCGGCTGTTCCTTATGTTCGCAGATATTCTATGATGCAACCAGGGAATTATGAAATTGTTGATGGGAAATTGCAATTGACCATAATCAATAACGCATACGGAATTGATGGCGTAGTTTTAAACGACATTATTGAATCCGGTTCTGGATATACATGGGAAAATTCTTTGATTTATCGCTCGCAACCTTACCCCCGTCCGTTTATGGCTGCTGGCGTTGACCGCTTTGTGGATGATTATTTGCTGCCTTCTATCCACGAACTTATTTTTAATGACTAAAGGAAGGTGATTCCTCAATGGCACGCGAAGAAACAATAAAAGTTAAAATTGATATTGGCGAAGCGCAAGGATCACTTTCAAATTTGCAAAAACAATTTGATTCCATTAAAAAAAATGGAAGCAATATTGTTATTGGCGGAAAATCAGGAAGTTCTTCTATTGCAAAAACAACCGCGCAATTAAGAAGTCTTGGTGACGAAATCGGGAGAATAGACAGCAGTTATTCGCGTTCGCTTCAATTTATGACGAATTATATTCGCAATAGCAAGTATTCCAATAATTATGGCTTGTATTTCACTTGGCACCTTTATAACAGATGAAATAATGGTATATTTTCATTCCGAAGACATTATGACAATCGAAGAAAAACTACAACAAGAACATTTTGATGGCAAAGAGGTAAAACTAATTGCCGATTTAGAGCACAACGATACCATTTATAAGGTATACGTTCCTGCCGAGCAGTCAAAGAATTATGTTCAAGCTGTTGGCGTACATTCCATTACAGCATTTGGTATTCCTGTAAAGAATAAGTTCATCTTGCGTGGTGGCGGAAGTACAACAGTTACGGATGGTTCAATAATCGTTAGTGCAAACGACGATTATCCGCTGAACGACTATATTATTGTATATTTTGGTGATAACGAAGAAACATACATACAATACTTTTACGAGCCAAAATATACAGAAGAAGACTTAGAGCCTTATTGGAGTGATTTTATAGAAGTCCCACAGGATGCAACATCCGAAAACCCAAAATGGATTCTTATTGACAGCCCCGACGGATATCGTGCTGCTAAATACGAAAGATATGACGAGAATAAAGAAGTGATGAGTTGGAATTAATGTTTCATGCTCACACAAGGTGGTGATATTATGTTTATAAGAAAATTCTCGAATTTCAAAGAAGCCAAAGAAGTTTACATAGAACGAGTTTTATACCATATCCATTATAAAAAACTTAGAAAAAGAATTAAGGAAGAAATCGAGAATCATATGGACGATATGTATGACGATTTCAAAGATGATTTTGATAATGAATTGAATGTAGCCAAAAAGGTTATTGACGAAATGGGTGACCCTGACGAGTTAGGGTTAAGCCTTAAAGAAGCCAACAAAAGAATACTTTTTGTTGCTAGATTATTCAAAATTACCATAGGCATCAGTGCAATCCCACTCACCTTTTTTATTATGGTTTTAATCGCAAACATCTTCAGTGAAGTTCACCCATATTTTACAGCAACAGATATCGAAACAAAAGAAATGCGAATTGTTGAAAATTACAACAATAGTGAACCAATAAAGTTTTTGTTTGAAACAGAAATGGACGGAATTGTTCACAGATATTATTTACCAGAAACCCAGAGTCAAAATAACGACATTTACTTTCATACACAATCAATAAAGGTTTTTGGAATAAGTGTTAAAGACAAATTTGGTGAATACGGAAGGTCAATGGGTCCATTAGACAATGAAATGACTATTCAGCCAGGCATTTCAACACATCTTCAAGATTCATACTTGGTTTTAACCGCTCCTGCGGACTATAAATATGTGAGATTCAGGTTTCAGCGTAATGAATGTTCAATCGCAAATGAAGCAACAGCCTTTTGGGGTGATTACATAGAAATTCCCCAGAATATAACTTATGAAAACCCCTTTATCGTTTTCATTGATTGCCCTGACGGATGCTATTGGTATCAAAGAGAGTTTTATAACGAAAAGAAAGAAGTTATTGTACCAACCGAAAATTCATCCAACAGACAGTGGTCGTCTTCCACAACCTTTTGATAATTAACTGTTGACATTACATTAAAATAAGTATAAAATATATACGATATTTTTAAAGCGTTGAGAAAGAACGACGGATAATCTAAATTTTCAGAGAGATTTCGGTTGGTGCGAGAAATCAATTTACTATCCTGAGACCACTTTCGAGCATTGGTGAAAACGGTTTTACTGATTAAGCCAATCGTATGGACTGCGTTAAAGTCTTTTGAGTGGCAGAACAAATATATTGTTTTGCAATACGGGTGGAACCGTGGAATGTTGTTTTTATAGCATTTCATCCTGTTTTATGGATGGAATGCTTTTATTTTTTATGTATATAATGTAAAGGAGATATATTACTATGATTAAGGTAACACTTAAAGGTGACGTAATTAAAGAATACGAAGCCGGTACTACTGTTGCAGAAATTGCTAAATCTATTGGTATGGGTTTATACAAATCTGCTTGTGGTGGTAAAATCAACGGAAATTACTGTGATTTAAGAACTGCAGTCAACGAAGACTGTGCTCTTGAAATCGTTACGTTTGATGAAATCGAGGGTAAAAAGACATTCTGGCATACTGCTTCCCACATTATGGCTCAGGCTGTTAAACGTCTTTACCCTGACACAAAGCTTGCTATTGGTCCATCAGTTGACAATGGTTTCTATTATGACTTTGATTCAGAGGTTTCTTTCACTCCTGAAATTCTCGAAAAAATCGAAGCAGAAATGAAGAAAATCGTTAAAGAAGATTTAGCACTTGAAAAGTTTGAACTCTCCCCTGCTGAAGCTCTCGCTATGATGGAAGAAAAAGGCGAAATCTATAAGGTTGAACTTATTAACGAACATGCTGACAAAGGTGAAGCAATTTCATTCTACAAGCAAGGTGAATTCACAGAACTTTGTGCAGGTCCTCACCTTATGTCAACAGGTGCAGTTAAGGCATTCAAACTTACAGCTTGTACAGGTGCTTACTGGAGAGGTAACGAAAAGAACAAGATGCTCCAGA
>CALBQZ010000079.1 GCA_937899735.1 uncultured Clostridia bacterium
CTTCGGGTTATGAGCCCGACGAGCTACCAACTGCTCTACTCCGCGATATTTAACTGTGTCTCTCTCGAGTGCCTCATAATAATACACTTATTTTTCTTGTTTGTCAAGTATTTTTTGTAAAAGATATGCTTTTTATTCATATATTATGAGAACAATTTACTTAACTCTAATTATTCAACAAAAAAATTAAAAATGTGTTGACAAATTGACACTCACATATTATAATGTTGACATAACGACACAATGAGTGCGATTTGGGAGGAGATTATATGAAGTATTATGTATTAAAGACTGTGGTTGACAGTTGTGATTTCCAGGAAGAGAGCTATGGAGTATTGCTTTTGGAAGACAATATGAAACGCAAATATATTTGCAACGTAACGACGGATTACAATAAAATTAGTGAATTGGTTGATACGATGAATGAATTTCACGTTGATTCATGTCACAGCGAAAACATAATTGAGGATTTTATGTATTCATTGTCAGCAGGGGAAGGCACTTGATTTTTCAGGTGCTTTTTTTATCAAATTTTTCCTTAAATCCCTTGACAAATTTTTATCACTTGTATATAATACTAATGAGTTAGCGTACGCTAACCTATATTTTAGTTCGAATGTTAGCCTATGCTAATTTATTAGTAACTTTTATTCAAGGTGATAAGAAATGACATTGCTTGATGCACAAGACGGAATTGAATATATAATTAAAGAGATTATGACGGATGATGATGAATTGGATGCGTTTCTTTTTTCATTAGGATGTTATGAAGGTGAACCAATTACGGTTATATCTCATAAAAAAGGAAGTTGTGTCGTTTCAATAAAGGAAAGTCGTTACAGTATTGATAATGGTTTGGCTGATTCCATATCAATTTGTTAATTAGGTAATTATATTGATATAAACAAGCATATCAATATGCTGAGGTAGTATATTTTTACAGTCGTTTTTAGTTTTGGAGGATAAAATATGAGAATTGCATTGGCGGGTAATCCCAACAGTGGCAAAACAACAATGTATAACGTCATTACCGGTCGAAATGAAAAGGTTGGTAACTGGGCAGGGGTTACTGTTGAAAAAAAGGAAAGCCCAATAAAAAAATCTCTTTATGAGCATAATACAGAGATTATTGCAGTTGACCTTCCTGGTGCATACTCGATGTCTCCATTTACAAGTGAAGAAAGCGTAACACGTGATTATATCAACAATGAAAGTCCTGATGTTATTATAAATATTGTTGACGCAACAAATCTCAGTCGTAGTCTTTTCTTCACAACACAGCTTTTGGAATTGGGAATTCCCACTGTTATTGCACTTAACAAGAGTGATATTAACCAGAAAAAACAAACTACAATTGATATAGCAGCATTAAGCAAATTGCTTAATTGTCCTGTTGTGGAAACTATATCCACATCTGCTAACGGAGTCAAAGACTTAGTAAAAATCGCTATCAGCCTTTACGGAAAAATCCAGACAGCACCATATGTTCAGGGCTATGTTGACCTTAATGATAAAAATTCAGTGTTATCTGCTGATAAAAAAAGATTTGAATTTGTAAATCAGATTGTAAAGACCGTTGAAAAACGAAAATCATTTACAAGAGTTAGAAATTCACAGGATAAATTCGATGATATAATTACAAACAAGTGGGTTGGATTACCAATCTTTGCTGTAGTTATGTTTTTGGTTTTTCAGATTTCCCAGGCATGGTTAGGACCTTGGATTGCAGAATTTCTTGTGAGCATAATTGAAACACTTCAGGGATATGTTGCAGAGTGGGTACACGGTGCAACACCAATTCTTCAATCGTTGGTGGTTGATGGTATCGTTGGTGGTGTTGGTGCAGTTTTAGGATTCTTACCACTTGTTATGGTAATGTATTTTCTTATTGCTCTCCTTGAAGATTGTGGATATATGGCAAGAGCAACAGTTGTCCTTGACCCAATCTTTAAAAAGGTGGGACTTTCAGGTAAATCTGTTATTCCTTTTGTAATAGGTACAGGCTGTGCAATTCCTGGTATTATGGCTTGCCGTACAATCCGTAATGAAAGAGAAAGAAGAGCAACAGCAATGCTAGCACCTTTTATGCCTTGTGGTGCAAAACTTCCCGTAATTTCACTTTTTGCAGGTGCATTCTTCCATGATTCTGCATGGGTAGGAACACTGATGTACTTTGCAGGTATATTTATCATACTTGTTGGTGCATTGATAATTAATAGAATAACAGGTAATAGCAAGAAAAAATCATATTTCATTATTGAGTTGCCTGAGTATAAACTTCCAAGTATTAAAAGAGCCTTTTTCTCAATGTGTTCACGTGGTTGGTCTTACATAGTGAAAGCAGGTACTGTCATTCTTTTGTGCAATACTGCTGTACAAGTAATGCAGTCGTTTAATTGGAATTTTGAAATTGTGAGTGATGGGGCAGATACATCAATTCTTGCATCAATTGCTAATCCAATTTCATATCTCCTTGTTCCAATCGTTGGTGTTAAGGCATGGCAGCTTGCTGCGGCTTCTGTAACTGGTTTTATAGCTAAGGAAAATGTTGTTGGTACATTGGCAGTTTGTTATTCAATAACTAACTTTATCGATACTGAGGAATTGGCACTTACCGGTGGTGCAAATGAGGTAGCAGCAACTATGGGACTTACTAAGGTAGCTGCCCTTGCGTATCTTATGTTTAATCTTTTCTCACCTCCTTGTTTTGCCGCAATCGGCGCTATGCGTTCGGAAATGAAGAGCGGAAAATGGATGTTGAGTGGCATATCACTTCAACTCGCAACAGGCTTTACAGTCGGCTATCTTGTGTATCAGGTTGGTACACTTATCACAACAGGTTCAGTAGGTGTTGGTTTTATACCAGGACTTATAGCCGTTGTAGTATTTGCTGTGATTATTGGTGTTCTCTGTGTCCGTGGAGACAGAAAGGTACAGAAATCTAAAGCTAACAGAAAAGAAAGATTAGCAGTAAAATAATCAGGAGAAAAATATGGATAATTTTATTGTTATCGCAGTTGTTGTATTGATATTGGGCTGTGCAATTACTTATATAGTAAAGGAAAAGAAAAAAGGTGTTAAGTGCGTGGGCTGTCCTTATGCAGAAAGCTGTGGGAAGACATCCGAGAAATGTTCCTTTAATCTTAACATTAATAAATAATTTATTAAAGTGTGACGGAGTATGAACTCCGTCATTTTTTTGATTGGTTTTATATTTTCTTAATATAATTATACTCTTATTTATATTATTATTTATTGGGTCTATTTTTTAAACTATTCGGGTTTACTTTTTAAACTATATTTATAGTTTTATAATGTAGTGCAACAGTTAAACAAACTATAATTTGCTCAATGCTTCAAGTACTCAAACTTTTATTAATATCAAAAAAATAAAGTTCACACAGATGTGTAAACTTCATTTTTGGTGCGGACGATGGGACTTGAAAGTCTGCCACGGCTATGCCTTGCATACTACCCGATTGCCGACCCAATTTCTTGCGAAATTCGGTACCCGTCAACCGTCTTGTGCTAAAAACAATCCACTGGATTGTTTTCTTTACGCACAAACCCGAGGGTTCATGTCTTAATATTGTTCAAATCAAAAAATAAAGTTTACACAGATGCGTAAACCTCATTTTGGTGCGGACGATGGGACTTGAACCCACAAGGAAGTAATATCCACAGGTGTCTGAGGCCTGCACGTCTGCCAGTTCCGTCACATCCGCATATGTAATTATTATATATTTTTGCCTGATAATAATATCATTTTGAGTAATAAAAGTCAAGTGTGTTGAACTCTTGGGTTTTGTCATAAATAAAATGATTCTGTAAATTATTTTTTGAACATTTTAATTAATATTTTTATATAATAATCATACAATAAATGTATATTCAAAAATCTTGACAAAAACAAATTTTTTGTTATAATATTTTGCAGAGACTCGGCTTTTATGGAAAGTCTGTCAGGGAGAACACGTCACCGACTGAAAGCG
>CALBQZ010000080.1 GCA_937899735.1 uncultured Clostridia bacterium
CGTCATCGTTTCAAGAATGGTGAAAAACTTCGACCACTTCTTAAATACACACCCGTACCCGTTGGTATATTCACAGTGTTAATTTTTGTAGTTTTCTCAACCGACGAAAATCTTTTGTGGCTTCGAATGGGATACTTTGTAATTATGTATCTCTGCTGGGATATCACCTACACTTTACAAGATGTTGCAATCTGGGGTATGACCGCAGTTGTTACTCCCGATTCAAACGAGCGCGACAAATTCGTTCAGATGGCTCGAACAATCGGTTCTGTCTTCTACGGTGTATTCAGCGCAGTTATTCCAATGATTATGGAAATTGTTGCAAAACAGTCAGGCAACTCATTAGCTCTTATGACAGTTTTATTTGCCGCAATCTTCGGTCTTGGTGGTGCTCTTGTAAGTGCAAAATGCTACAAAGCACAAGAAAGAGTTCGACTTGTTGAACCATCTCAACAACAAACATCAATTCTTGAATGTTTCAAGCTCCTTTTCCAGAACAAGATGCTTATGCTCATTACCCTTTCAAACCTTTTCGGGTCACTTGCATTCGGCAACTCACTTGTTACTTATTTCTTCAAATACAAGATGCCCGAAATCTCAGTTGCAGGCTTTGTTCTTGGACCACTTACACTCACAACTGTTTATGGCGCAATTACCTATGCACCAAGCTTCTTGGGTATGATTTTTGCTGATAAACTTAAAATTAAATTCGGTGGTTACAGAAATCTTCTCATCTTCATTCAGATTTGCACGATTGTTGGCAAAGTTCTTGCATGGATTATCGGATTTGAAGGCAAAAATATCATTCTCACAATGATTATCCTTGCTCTTTCTTCATTCCCTGCAGGCGCATCAAGTATTGCACAGACGTCTCTCTTCTGCGACAGCGTTGACTATATGGAATGGAAAACAGGTAAACGTACAGAAGGCGTTACTTTTGCAATGCAGACATTCTTCACAAAGATTTCAAGTGGTATTACAGGCGCTCTCGGCACATTTGCTCTCAGTGCTCTTGGATATAAGGCCGTTGAAGATGTACCTGGTGCAGTTTATCTTGGTACACAGACAGAGGCTTTCGAAACATGGATTTGGCCGCTTGTAATGCTCACACCTGCAATGGCAGCACTTCTTTACATCATTCCACTTCTCTTCATCAAGTACACACCCGAACAGAAAGCCCAGGTTGAAAAAGAATTGGCAGAGCGCAGATCACTGGCAGAAAGCAAAGTTGCTGAATAAACTTTAGGAGGACAAAAAATGAAAAAAATAATCAGTATTTTATGCGTTGCAGCAATCTTAATTTCTTCATTTTCAATGATTGCTTTTGCTGCTGACACAAGCTATAAGCCTTATGAAGAAAGCCAGTATTTTACTTATGGCGACTACGACATTCATTACAGAGTAATCCCTGCACAGGGTAATTTCAAGGGAAGAATTATGATGCTCCACGGCTTTATGTGTTCAACATTTGCTTGGCGCAATATGGCAGACGAAATGAGTAAAAAAGGCTATGAATGTGTCCTTGCTGACCTTCCTAACTTCGGTTACAGCACAAGGGAAACTCAAGAAATGGAAATTATCGACCGTGAAATCTTAATCACTAAGCTTATGGAAAGTATTGCTCCTATGGATGAATGGATTTTAGCAGGTCACTCAATGGGTGGTGGTGTTGCAGTCAATATCGCAATCGAAAACCCGGTTAAGGCACTTCTTCTCTACTGTCCTGCACCACAGAGCGAATTCCCTGAAGCAATGAAAGGTCTTATTCAGTCCGATATTATGAAAGGTACTATGAATGTATTTTTCAAATACGGTACAGAGGTTGACCCACTTGTTAAAATGGTAATTTTCATGGCAACTCTCGACTGCAAATTCTCAAAAGACTATGAACTTGACGGTGTTACAGATGCAGTTCAGTACGACGGATTTGGCGCAGGAATGTGCGAAATGATGTACAACGTAAGACCTACTGATTTAGAGAATGCAGACAAAATCGAATGTCCTGTACTTTTAGTTCAGGCAAGTGGCGATATGGTTCTTAACGCACAAATGAAAAACCAGATGAATTCAGCATTCCCTGATGCTACAACTTACAATGTAATCGGTGGAGGTCATCAGTGTATTGAAAACCGAGCAACAGAACTTGCATTTGTAACAAATGCATTTCTTCGTAAAAACAAATAATCAAAAATTAAAGCGAGGTTTAACACCTCGCTTTTTCTATGTGAAAACAAATTATAATTTGTCTAGGTGAATTTGGTCTGTGTCATTCTGAGCGTAGCGAAGAATCTATCTGTAACACATTAATCAACAGAGATTCTTCGTCATTTCATTCCTCAGAATGACTATTATATTGGTTAATATTTAGAATTGCGTCGCAGTTACTCGCCTACCGGCTCAGACAGCGCTAATTCAGCATCCGCTGGATGTTCGCGCCTCTCAATTTTGCACTTTGCGCTTTGCATTTTTCACTTCTCCCATAAACTCAAATTTACCCCTCAATAATACTCCACACAAAAAGAGCACCTACCCTTTGGTAAATGCTCCTTCCTTTTATTTATTGCATGTTCCGCAGTATTCGTATCCCTGCTGAACATAATATTTAACGTCTTTTTCTTGAATCACCTGCTTGTTCTTTTCGCTCATTCCTGTTGCACCTGAACAAGTTGGTTTATGTATTTTCTTTGATGATGTATTGAGAACAAACTGTGATGAATTTACGTCTTCTTCCTGATTTTCTGTATAACTTTCATCAAGTGTGCTCTTACCGGTTGCATAATCAATCTTTACACCCGGCTGAACATTGTAGCAATACACATTGAAGCAGATACCCTCACCATCATCCTCAACGGACCAGGCTTCCATCTGTACACCACTTGCAACAAGATTATCACCATCAAAAACCGGTGTTACACGGTAAAGCACGTGATTTTCAGTTTCTTTTACATAGTCAGCAACCATATTTTCAAATGGTAACATCCCCTGCACATTTAAATATCGTGTACCGGTAATAAGATTGCTTGTGTTTGCGTTTTCGCCTGTCAACTGATAGCCGATTAGATGACAACGGTTATAAAGATACTTCCCATCAACAAAATCATATTTTGCTGTCACCCAACCCGTAGGCTTTACCATTCCGATATCGCCTCGTTTTTCAGTGGGCATAATCTCCTTACCAACACATGCGTAAGTCACACCGCAACGACCTAATTTATCAAGCTTTTCATATTTTTCAAACGCTTTTGTTGTGTAATCTTCTTCTGTAAAAGACGGCTGATTATCGTTGATTGCAACATAGGGACTACCTGAATATTCAGGAATATCATCAAGGGATACTACCTTGTTTTGCGTGTCAGCAGTTGTGGTTTTCTCAGGCTCAGGAAGAATATCACCATTGTTAAGTGAGCCACCACAACTACAGAATGTAAGTAAAACGGCAAGAATTAAACTTATTACTGATAAAAACCTCTTATTCATGACTTACCTCACATAAATCTCTCTTGTGATTTTCTCGTGGGATGAACCCTCAAAATCAACCGTTTCAGTTAATCTCCAACCTGCAAGGTCAATGTTGAAATATGCATCTGCAGGATAGAGTCTGTTCCATTTATACACGATTATCTCTTCAACATTTTCTTCGTTTACAGTGAAATTCTCGGCAAAGCAGTATTCGTTTCCCACATTTTCAATATCATCAAAAATTTCAACTGAGTTTTCAGGAAAAAGTTTTGAAGAATATTCATTTACGTAAAGCTTTTCGCCTTTACAAAGCTCCAAAACATTTTCAATAAGCACTCTGTCACGACTCTGACGACGTTTGTTGAACATCATACCTTTATTGTCATCAAGACAAACTATAAGTTTCATAAATATCACCCAATGAAATTTTATCACACATAGAAATTTCTTTCAATAAAATTTATTTATTATCTGTCCGGAATATGGTATAATACAAAATCAAAGAGGTGAGAAAATGAAACGATTTGCAAAGGTATATGTTGAAATTTCAAATATCTGTAATTTAAATTGCTCATTTTGTCCTGGCACTACACGAAAACCAAAACGAATGACCGTTGAAGAATTCAGAATTGTGCTTGAAAAAATCAAGGACTATACTGATTACATTTATTTTCATCTTCTCGGTGAACCTCTTTGTCACCCACAGCTTAAAGAATTTTTGAAAATTGCTGAAGAGATGCATTTCAAAGTGATTATCACCACAAATGGCACTCTTTTAGAGAAAAACAAAGATATACTTTTAGAATCAAATTCGCACTACAAAACCGTCATTTCTCTCCATTCCTTTGAGGCAAACGACAACAGGGTTTCCTTTGAAGAATACTTGAACAACTGTTTTACCTATGCAAAAACAGCTGAAAACAAAAAAATCGTTGTTCTAAGACTCTGGAACAACGGTGGAAAAGATAGCCTTAATGATGAAATTTTAAAATGCCTTGAAGATTATTTCCCAAAACCTTGGGCAGAAGAAAGAAACGGAACAAGAATCGGTGAGAAAATTTATATTCAATACGGTGATAAATTCGACTGGCCAACTCTTGAAAGCAACGACACAAATGAAAATATTTTCTGCTACGGACTCCGTGACCAGATTGGCGTTTTATCCGACGGTACTGTTGTTCCCTGTTGCCTTGACAATAATGGTGAGATAAACCTTGGAAACATTTTCGAAGGTGAATTAGAAAATATAATAAGCTCCGAAAGAGCACAAAATATATATAACGGATTTTCAAATCGAAAAGCCCCGGAAGAACTCTGTAAAAGGTGTAGTTTCGTGAGGAAGTTTTAACAAAAAAGGACTGGCTTCGTAAATGAAACCAGTCTATTATTATCAGTTATTTTTTATTTTTGTCACTACTTCTACAATCTTTTCCCAAACAGTTTTTATTATTGTGAACAAGGTGTTTTCAGTAACATCCTCATCAGGTGTCACATCATCGCTTGGAGCATCTGCAGAAGGTAATTCTTCAATAATTCTGTTTGCAATATGTACATGTCCTGCTGCGTCAGGATGGCTTTCAACATATGTTGTACCTGCAGTATCAACATAAATATAACCGAACTTTTCTTCACCTTTAATCATTGGACCGTTTCCGACCGACATAATAAAATCAACGATTGTTGTAACAACAGCAGAAGGTTCTGTTGGTTCCTCATTGATAGGTTTGCCTTCTTCACCATTGTATCCGAAATAATTACCCTTTACGCTGTTGTCGCTCATACCGATAACCATAAGAGTAACATCAGGATTCAAATCATAAATATCCTGAATCATAATGTCCCAGTTTTTATAGAAATTGCCAAGACCATAAGCCAATGCCTGTGGTAAAGTTGCAACTAACTCAGGAAGTGCTCCTGCAGTATGTACTAAATCAACAAGGTCTTCAACCATTTCCGCATCAAACGGACCTTTTGCAAGAATTTCCTGTAACATTGCCATATACTTGTCTGCAACATTTTCTTTTTCAAAAATGTCGGAAACAACCCAGCCAAGATATGCACCCCAGTCATTACCACCAACGCCAAGAGTGATAAGGTCAGCCTCTGCAATTGCTTTTTTATAAGCAGTTCTGAATTCTTCACTACCTGCATCACCCACCGTATTCAACTGACTTGGGTGGAACATGTAATCATCAGTTTCTGTAAAATCATCTTCAAGCATGTAACGGATTTCAATAGTTCTGAAACCTGGTCCCGCAAAAGCTGTCATTGTGTTATCTTCGATAATTGCCTTTGTAAGCACATCAGCATATGAACCAGGTACTCTGCAATATGTTGTCTGTTGATATGCTCTGTTATATGTATCATCCTCATCACACATAACATCACGATAACCACTTGCTACACTGTCACCGAGAAGAACATATTTCTTGAATTGACCTCTGTGCTCGTTTACTGCTTCCTGATTAAGTTCAGCTGCAGAACAAACAACTGCACTAAAGCACATCAAAGCAGCAAGCAAAACCGCCAAAGACTTTGTAATAATCATTTTCATTATAATCCCTCCGTAAATGATTTATAAATCCTACTTAATGATAGCACTTTGATAACATGATGTCAATCTTGCTTGTTTGGTTCAAATTCTCATTTTATATATTTCCAAAAGAAAAACCCATCCGTTTGGATGGTTTTTCTTTTGGGAGTACGTCTCATTTTAGAACCTAGTTAACTTATAAATTGCATAGTTTAACGATTCTATTTACCAAGCACCGGAATTTCTGTCATTCTGAGTCTTGCACAGCCGTATGGGCAAAGTTCTATTTCCTGCACTTCAGTTATCGGCTCTCTTGATTTCGGTGTTTTTCTTGCAATACTTCTGTACGGAAATTTAAGCCCCCAGTTGATTTGCTGCATTTTTGCTTTTATCGTTATCGGCGGGTTATTCTGTGAAAACGGAATATCGCCTGATGTATGATAGTTTATTTCAAAATTATCACCTGCAAAGCCATAGTTCCAAGGTGTTTTCGGTATAAACTGATAGTCACAGTACGGGAATTTGCGTTCTACTCCTTTTTTTACATATTCACGCATCTGTTTTTCATATTCAATTGGAACGGAGAAAAGCAATGAGCCCATTTGCAAAGCATAAAGATTATTTGGTCTTTCTTTTAAGAAAGGTAACGCATCGAACTCCAACTCGATTTCTGTTTTTCCTTGCTTTATTGCGAGTTCAAGGTCTTTTGTATCTGTATTTTCACCATTGACTTTAAGATTTTTTGCGAATGACGGAATGCGGATTACAAAGTTAAAATCCTTTTCTGCATCTATATAATAGTGCATTTTATTTTCAAATGGATAATTAGTTTCGAGTTTAATTTTAACTCCATCATCATTCAAAACTGACGGCAACATAACTGAATTGATTATCGAATTTTCATTATGCATAAATGATGAAAGAGCAAATTTAGGCCAACCTTGATTGAAGTTTGCAGTACAACAACCAAAGTTTGGCTCAAGCCCGAATGTGTGTGCATAAGGGCCGTTTGTACTCCACGGGGCCATAATCATTGTTTTCTGACAAGCAATTTGATTTACCTGCTGAACATATTGATGAGTCCACATATCTTCGCTGAGTGTGGCGGGAAGAGCGTTAAACCCAAGCACTTCAAGTCGTTCTGCCCATTTATTTTCACCCGTGTGGGCAAAAATCTCCTCATAAGAATACATCTGCTCAACTACAGCACAGCATTCAGTACCTTTTGTTGGGTCAAGACCCGAAAGCACCTCGTCCCCTGTAAAGCCCTCAAAAGCAGTACCATTGTATTTATCGAGAATTTCACGAAGTTTTTCGGCGTTGTCGGTATACTCTTCACCCAACAATTCGTGAGAAACTGCTTCGCTTTTAAGCATCATAGTCATATTTACAATATGAGTATTCATTAGCCAAGCGTGGCTTGGTTTCTTCCAATTTTCTGTTGTTGTGTTATAATCAAAGCCCTGCTCTTTAATGATTTTGGCAAGGTCGCGTATCCAATCTTCGTGGTATTTTTCATATAAGAAATTGAATGAAATAAAAGACTCAAACCATCTGTATTTACCCCACTTGAACAATTTGATTTTGCCACTTTTGAGGAGTTCATAATAGTTTTTGAGCACTCTGTAAATCACTTGTGGAATTCGCTCGTCACCTGAGCAATCATAATACACCTTGAGGGTTTTACAAATAAGCTGTATTGCCCAAGTGTCATATTTTGCTCGTTTTTCTTTTTTACACGGGCAAATCCAACCGTCATCCTCTTGGGCTGAAATAATCGCATCAATATATTTCTTAACTGTTGAAATCATTTCTTCGTTTTCAAGAAGATATGCAAGAGGAATAAATCCGTCAAGCCAATAGGGAACTCTTTCCCAGCCTTCACGATTACCGCCAATCCAGGCGCTGTCACGAATATCAGGCCATATTTTATGAAGATTACCGCTAAGTCCTTCCGCCTGAATTTCCAGCTGACGGCGAAGCCAACCCTCAGGCTTTATCTCTTTTGATGTGTAAAAGCTCCATTTATTCACATTTTTCACCTCAAGCAATGTTTTCATTTTCCGTAGTTTTACTCTCTTTAATATCAAATCCTTTTTTGATAAGGAAATAGAGAGGAGGTAGTGCAAATATACATACTATACCCGCCCAAAGGAACATATTTTTAGCAGGTACTATTACCTCAGCACCGACTTCATTTATAATAGTCTGTGCTGCTTTCTGACAAGCCATATCACCGATAACAGGACCGATAACCATAGGAACAAGTACGGTGAATATCATTCTTATACCTTGGAAAAGACCTGCCTTGCCCTCGGGAATAAAGTCCTTGACAGCGGCACCGAAGAGAATATTTACAAGAGCATTGCCAAGTACAACGGGCAACAAACTTAAGAGAATGATATAGATGCTTGTGCTTGTTGAAAGCAGGAAGAATCCTAATGTCATTACAACAACACCCAGTACGAGGCATATGCCTTTTTTCTCAACCGATAACTTGAGAAGTTTTACAATGCAGAAGAGAAGTATCGCTATAACAACCACAGCGGTTATTATAACAGAGGGTTTGAGAATATTGCTTACACCGCCGTTATCGGGAATAACAACATACTGAACATAAGTAAGAAGATACGGATAGAAAACCTGGAATGCAATTATTGCAAAGCAGAACGATACAAGAGACAGATAGAGTCTTGCGTTGGTCTTTATAACTGATGGTCTGAAACCATAAAAGAGGTCCTGCCAATAGTTTGATGAGCTTTCAATCTGTGCAGTACAGGGAGGGTCTTTGATAAGAAACAGACCGAGTATACCGCACAAGGTTACTATAAATCCGAGACCTGCAAAAAACACTTTGTAAGTTATGGTACCTGCCTGAGCAAAACTGCCCACACCGGTTACTGCAAAAGAAGACACCGTACCGACAACTGATAATACTGTCTCGACTGCAGGTCGTTGCTTTGGTACGGTAACATCTGTCACCCATGCCTGAAAAGCAGCGTCGTTACTGGTTGAACCCATAAAGGTCATAACAATATCCATCAGAATAACAAACCACACCGTGGTACCGAGAATTCTTGCTTCATCCGTAAGATTAAAAAGGTTTGCTACATTCTCTTTTGTAATGAAACCAAACATAGCAGTAACAATACCCCATAATATGTAACCCACAGAAATAAACATCTTACGATTTTTCAGCTTATCGCTGAGGGCACCCATTATAAATGTAGTAACCACCGCCGCAATAGCAGAAAGAGCTACCATACGTGCTATCGCTGTTGTTGCTTCCATAGAACCGAGAATAGCCGTCTGTGATACATCGGCATATATTTCATTTGTGATAAAGGTGTTGAAATACATATTTTCCGTATTCCATGCCACACCGCCCATAAAACAGAACAGGGTAATTATAAACCAATTCTTTTTACTTAATTTGTCTTTAACCATACCTTATCATCCCTTTCGATGTTTTTGATTATATCACACATAATCTGAATTTACAATCGGGTGTGGGTGTCCCGCCCACACTTATTCACTATTACTTCTTACTTATTACGAGCTTGCGAGTAACAAGGTTCTCCGAAACAAAGAAATCTTTGATTTCGTCTTGTTTCGTGAGGTTCTTATTACTTCCTAAAAATCCTGAATGCAATTTAGTGAAGAGTGAAGAAGTAATAGGTAATAAGTAAAAATCCTGAACGCTGTCGCATTCAGGATTTTTTTGTGTTTAAAACTTGTTTTTTCCAAAATTAAAATGGCTGACAAATTGGAATTTGTATTATTCAATCCATTGAATAAATGCTGTTTTATCTGAACTGTTATAGCCTGCATTACCATAGAAATTCAAAGTCTTTTCCTCTTTTGAGCTTGTAAGCAACATCATTTTATAACAATTGTCTTTTATTGCTATTTCTTTTGCGTAATTCAAACATTGTGTCGCATATCCTCTACCACGATAATCTTTGTGTGTAACAACATTTTCTATAAATGCATACGGTCTAATGTTCCTTGTTAAATTGGGAATAATTACGCAGACACAAGAAGAAACAATTTTCCCATCTATTTCTTTAACAATGATATGATGATTTTTATCTTCAATAATGATGTTCCATGTTTTTTTCAAATGCTCTGTCATTTCTGGAACAGAAGTCTCGTGCAAAAACAAATACAACTCAAGAAGTTCGCTCAATTCGTTTTTCTTTATTTCTCTAACCATGCAAACACCTCCGTCAGATTCTTGTTTATCGAAATGATTATAACATATATATTGTATAATTACAATCGGGTTCGGGTGTCCTGCCCACACTTATTCACTATTACTTCTTACTTATTACGAGCTTGCGAGTAACAAGG
>CALBQZ010000081.1 GCA_937899735.1 uncultured Clostridia bacterium
GCCTTCAAACTCATGTATCGTTGGTCTTGTAATAGTTGCTGCATGGCTCGTTTACTTCTATGGTGCAAACCTTGCTCCAACTCTTTGGTTTGGCAAGTTCAGCTTTGACTCATCAGAACTTCCAATCATCACAATTTATGCACTTTACATACCAATGTTCATTAAGTTTATGATTAAGGAAAAAGAACTCCCAGCAGTTAAGAGATTTGTTCTTCCTGCTCTTGGTGTTATTGGTTCAGCATTTATGGTTATTGCAGCTATTTACTCACATGGTTATCAACCATACATAGCAGCAAAAGAAAACGGCGAATTCTCATGCCCAGTTCTTTTCTATCTCATTGTCTTTGTAGTAATTATGGCAATCGGCGCTTTGGTTATGAAACCAAAGAAAAAAGCATAATATAGTTTTAAACGGCGGTGAACCGAAAGGAACACCGCCGAAGAATATTGTTTTATCAACGAGTTTAAAACAGTTGAAAAGCTTTTAACCAACTGAAAAATCAGGCGTAAAAATTTGCCATAAAACTTTTTTGAAAAAAATTCAAAAAAAGTGTTGACAAATCATTTTAGATATGGTAAATTATACGAGCCGCTGAAAACAGCAGCAAAAATGTGGGAGCATAGCTCAGCTGGGAGAGCATCTGCCTTACAAGCAGAGGGTCACAGGTTCGAGCCCTGTTGTTCCCACCAAATGGCCCGGTAGTTCAGTTGGTTAGAACGCTAGCCTGTCACGCTAGAGGTCGACGGTTCGAGCCCGTTCCGGGTCGCCATTTTTTGCCTCTGTAGCTCAGTTGGTAGAGCAGGGGACTGAAAATCCCCGTGTCATTGGTTCGATTCCGATCGGAGGCACCATTATGCGGATGTAGCTCATCTGGTAGAGCGCCACCTTGCCAAGGTGGAGGTAGCGAGTTCGAGCCTCGTCATCCGCTCCATAAAAAACAGGACGCAGAATTCTCCCAGTTTCTTGTGTCCTATTTTTTTCAAAAATGAATATGGCGACATAGCCAAGTGGTAAGGCATGGGTCTGCAAAACCCTGATTCATCGGTTCAAATCCGATTGTCGCCTCCAAAAAATAAAGGACTTCAAAGAAGTCCTTTATTTTTTATCCATTGCGAAAGCAATGGCATATCATCAACAATGGCAAAATTGCCATTGTTGTATCTCATCAGTCCGTAGGACTGTATATCATCACGCTTCAGCGTGTATCAAAAAAGCTTTCGCAATGATGATATACAAAACTTTGTTTTGATGATATGCAATTCGTGCGGAATTGATGATATACAATGCTTCGCAGTGATTCCTGTTATCATCTAAAAACTGATATTTTGAAAAGAAAAATGGTTGTTGATTTGTTCTGTATAAAATGATATACTTTTGTAAAATGAATTTAGGAGAGTGGAAATATGAAATTAGGTAATAAAGTTAAAGATGGCTTTTCTTACGTGAAAACATATTGGAAAACACCACCACTAGGCAATTATATGCCAATTAAAGAGATTGCAGCTCTTGCAGGTGGCGGTATGGGTATCAGGTTCATTACTCAATGCGTTTCATCTGTACTTCTGTCTGCTACAAATGTTTTCGTAGGTAATACTATCGGTATTGAACCTATGAATCTGTACTACATATACCTTATCGCAGTTGTTATCAGCTTCCCTCTTACAATGGTAAGAGCTTACATCGTTGATAACACAAGAAACAAAAAAGGTAAATACAGACCATATTTGATTTCAATGGGTATTCCAACTGTACTTTTATCAATCGGTTATTTCTGGATGCCTTATGAAAAAATGGAGAGTCAGGTTACAAAATGTGTTGTAGTTCTTCTTTTCAACATTGGTTTCCAATTCTTCTATAATTTCCTTTATGAAGCATATTACAATTATGTAGTTGTTTTGTCACCTAACACACAGGAAAGAGCTAATGTTTCATCTATCAAAGCTGTTGTTGAATCATTCGGGCCTTCGGTTACAGGTATTATCATTCCACTTTTCGCAAAGAACTTTATAGGTACAGGCAACCTTAATGATATTAGAATTTACAGATATATTTGGGTTCCAATCCTTATTTTAGGTCTTTTTCTCAGTATCATTGTTTATGCAAACACTCATGAAAGAATCATTCAGGCAAAAACTCACGTTGTTCAAATCAAATTTATGGATGCACTCCGTGAGGTTACAAAAAACAAGTATTTCTGGATTACATCACTTGCAGGTTGGTTAGGTTTCCTTGAAGGTGCTTGTTTCAACATTCTCAATTGGCTTTACTCTTACCAACACGCGTGTACTGCAGGTCAATACGCATTCATCACTACCATTTACGGAAACGCATCTCTTTGGGGTATGCTTTTAGCTCCGCTTTCAATTAAGAAAATAGGTAAAGGAAAAACTCTCCTTCTCATAAATGCATTGAATATTGTATTCATTGGTGCTATTTATCCTATCGTAAAATATGCAGACATGAGCATCATGATTTGGCTTGTTCTTATCTGCCTTTGGATGAATGCTCTTGTTGGTGCGTTCGGACATATCCTTTCACCAAGTATCAATGGTGATATTCGTGACTATCAGCAGTATGTTTCAGGTGAAAGAATTGATGGTATGTTTGCTGCAGTTGGTCTTATCGGTAGCGTTGTAACAATGGCAACAAGTTCAGTTCTTCCCGCAATTTATGAAAAAGTTGGATTTAATGAAGAAAAACTTCAGGAGTTATTACCTTTGATTATCGCACAGGAAGGTCCTCTTGATGACCCAACTAATGTTTACAATGTTCTTTATCATAAAGAAACATTTATAGCTATTTTCGGCGTTTTAATCGCAGCATCTGTTGTCGGTGCAGCAATGAATGTCATTCCTTATTTCTTCTATGACCTTACAGAGGTTAAGCAACAAGGTATTATTAAGGTTCTTAAAATTCGTGCATTGTTTGAGGATTATGGTAACGGTATTCTTAAAGACAGTGACCTTGTTGAAACTATTGAGATTATCAAAAACGCAAAGACACTTGAAAATGCACATCCAAAAGACCTTGCAGAGTACAAACACCATGTAAAGCAAGCAAAAGATAAAGCAGAAAAGAAAGTTGCAAAGAAACAATACAGTGATGCAAAGCAGTATAATGTTGATATTGAAATTTCAAAGATTGTTCTTGATGAAATGAACCGTTTCAATACAACCTTTGGTCAAATTCAGCTTGAACAGGCAAGAGCAACTGCTTCTTTAGGTTATGATGCAATTTATAACTATAATCGTAGTGAACTCATGGATGCAAAGGCTTTACCAAAGAGTACAGTAGAAGAAAAAGAATTCAGAAAGAATGCTATTTCTGTTGCAAAAGACTTTGTTGATGCTCAAAAGGTTGCAAGGAAGAATTTCGATAACAACATCGTTGAATTTGATTCAAGCATCTTTGATAAGCTCTTCAATCGTGAAGATGAAATTTCTGCAAAAATTGAGGATGCATATAATAATCTTTACAATGCTAAAGACATTAAAGATAAAGATGCTGTTGCCCGTTACAAAGCAGAAATCAAAGAACTCAAAAAAGAGCGTAGCATTATTGAAAAAGAAATCAAAAATGCAACAACTGAAAATTCTCTTTATACCCGTGCTGCTCGTCCTGTAATAAAGGCACAGAAACTTTTGATTCAAGCTGAAAACTATACAAAACTTGAAGAAATCGAAAGCCTTTATGAAGATGCAAAAGCAAGACACGAACAGGCTATGGAAGATGCTCGTATAGAAGCAGAGCGTGTTGAGGCAGAAAAGAAAGCACACGCAGCAAAAATCAGAGCTGAAAAAGCAGCAAGGAAATAAAATTTTATAAATATGGCGTTTAACGTTATTTTATTTACAGCTCGGTTAAATCTATCGGATTCAAACCATATAATTTGTAAATTAGCGAATTAAGGTTCTAAAATGCGATGTACCTCCAAAAAACAAAGGACTTCAATAGAAGTCCTTTGTTTTTTTGCTGTGTCCGCAAGACATAATTAGTGCATTTATTATAATCGTCAGAAATACCGAAATAATTATTGTTAGTGGTACTATAATCTCAGTGTAACGCAAATATTTCTGAGATATTGCTTTATTGCCGAAAAATATATTTATTTTTCTTGAATCTTTACTTTTTTATTCGGCTGGTATATAATTTAATTGATAGAAAGGTGATATATGAATGGACAAAATCGATTACGAAATTCTTTCGTGTCTGAAAGAAAATGCCCGTGAAAATGCGACTAATATCGGTGCTAAAATCAATCTTTCAACCTCAGCAGTTATTGAGCGAATAAAAAAGTTTGAAGCATCAGGGCTTATTAAACAGTATACAATAGTGTTAGACCAACATACTCTCGGTGGTGATCTTATGGCTTTTATAAGTGTACGCCTTGAGCACCCGAAGTATTATGAAAATTTTGTTGAACTGATAAATTCACACAATTCAATAGCAGAGTGCTATTATATAGCCGGTGACTTTGATTTTATAATAAAGATTATTACAAAAAATGCACAAAGCCTTGAGGATATTCTGAATTATATCAAATCAATTGAAGGTGTTTCTCTTACAAGAACATCAGTTGTGCTCTCAACGAATAAAAACGAAGTTTGTATGTTTCCTGAAATAAGTAAATAATCCGTTCTGAAACGGGTTAAAAATAAAAAATATATATGAAGAAAGGGTTATAAGTTATGATTATTGGTATTCCTAAGGAGATTATGCACGGAGAAGGACGAGTATCAGCTATCCCCGAAACAGTTGCAAAGCTTAAGGCTGACGGCTTTGAAGTGCTCGTTGAAAATTCAGCAGGCGAAGGCGCATTTTTCAGCGATGAAGAATATGCAGCTGCAGGTGCTACAATGGTAGCAGATGTTGCAGAGCTTTATGAAAAGGCTGATGTTATTCTTAAGGTTAAAGAACCACAGTTCAATACCGCTAAGGGCGTTCACGAGGTAGATATGATGCATGCAGGTCAGTATCTTATTACATTTATTCATCCTGCATCTCCCGTTAATCACGAAATGGTTAAAAATCTTGCAGCAAAGGGTGTTATTGCTCTTACACTTGACGGCGTTCCCCGTATTTCAAGAGCTCAGAATCTTGATGCTCTTACATCAATGAGCACTTGCGCAGGCTACAAGGGTATCCTTATGGCTGCTAATGACCTTGCTAAATTTATGCCTCAGCTTTTCTGCGCAGTAGGTATGGTTAAGCCTTGTAATGCAATGGTTATCGGTACAGGTGTTGCAGGTCTTCAGGCTCTTGCTACAGCAAAGAGACTCGGTGCAGTTACATATGCAGCAGATATCCGTCCCGCAGCAGCAGAGCAGGCAATGAGCCTTGGCGCAAAGATTGTTGATACAGGTGTTCCTGCTGAGGTTGCAGTAGGTGAGGGCGGTTACGCAAATGCGCTCAGCGAAGAATGGCTCAAGATTGAAAGAGATAACCTTAAAGATACAATTAAGGATATGGACATCGTTTTCTGTTCAGCTCTTGTTCCCAGTAAGCTTGCTCCCATCATTCTTACAGAGGAAATCGTAAAATCAATGAAGCCCGGTTCTGTTATCGTTGATATTTCAATTGACCAGGGCGGTAACTGTGCAATCACTGTTCCCGGTGAAACAGCAGTTAAGCATAAGGTTACCATCGAAGGCATTAAGAATATACCCGGTCTTCTTCCCACAAGCTCAACCTGGATGTTCGCACACAATATTTACAACCTTGTTAAGTACCTCGCAAAAGATGGTACCATCGCCCTTGATATGAACGATGAAATCGTAAAGGGCATTATGACCACAATCGACGGTAAGATTGTTCATAAGGGTGCTCTTGAAGCAATGGGTGCATAAGGCATAAACTATAAGCTTTAACAATAAAACAAAGGGTGCTGTAAAGCGTTTTTACAGCACCTTATGTAAATGAAAGGAGAAATTTCAATGCCCGGATGGTTATTGATTCTTATTTTTGTTGTAGCTGCCATAGTAGGTTACTTCATAATTAACAAGGTCCCTACTCTTCTTCATACCCCTCTTATGTCGGGTATGAATGCTCTTTCAGGTATTACCGTTCTCGGTGCTCTTACGGTTCTTGCCGTGGCACTTAAAGAAAAAGCTCCCATTATAAGCGTAATTATCGGTATAGCCGCTATCGTCTTTGCAATGGTAAATGTTGCAGGCGGTTTTGCTGTTACAGGCAGAATGCTTAAAATGTTCAAAAAGAAGGAGGATAAAAAATGATTCCTCCAACTATTTATTATATAATCAGCGGTATTATTGTTTTGGGCGTACTTATAGGCATAAGTATGATGAGCAAAGTAAAGGCTGCAAATTCAGGTAACACACTTTCAGCAATATGCACTCTTTTCGCTATAGTTGTTGTTTTATATGATAACCAGATTCTTACGTCATGGCAGGCATGGATAGGTATGGCTATCGGTGCTGTTATAGGTATAATCGGAGCCTATAAGGTTAAGATGATTCAGATGCCTCAGGCGGTTGCACTTCTCAACGGCCTCGGCGGTCTTGCAAGTGCTTTGGTTGCAATTCTAACAATTCAGCAGGCAACTGACGATAAATTTGCAATCTATGTCGGTGCCGTTGCTCTTCTTGTTGGTTGGGTAACCTTTACAGGCTCTCTTGTTGCTGCAGGTAAGCTTCATAAGCTTCTTCCGCAGAAGCCTGTTGTATGGAAGGCACATTCGCTGATTGTTGCAGTTACCCTTATTGCTACTCTTGCTGCAATAGTATTCATACCCGACTGTATCTGGATTATTTCAATTCTTTCTGCATTCTTCGGCGTTGCCTTTGCAATCCGTGTAGGCGGTGCAGATATGCCTATTACAATTTCACTGCTTAATTCTCTCAGTGGTGTTGCAGGCGGTATTGCAGGTATTGCTGTCGGTGACCCATTACTTGTTGCTATCGGTGGTATAGTAGGTGCTTCGGGTCTTCTTCTTACACAGATTATGTGTAAAGCAATGAACAGAAGTCTTATCAGTATATTGCTTGGCAGTGCTCCGAAAAAAGCATCCAAGCCTAAGGTTGAGGTTGCACCCGTAAAGGAAGAAGCTGTTGAAACTGGGGAAGAGGCTGAAGCTGAAATCACAGTTGAGGATATTCTTTCCGACGCCAAGAAGGTAATCATCGTACCCGGTTACGGTATGGCACTTGCTCAAGCACAGTCAACCGTAAAGGCACTTTGTGATAAGCTCGAAAGCAAGGGCGCAGAGGTTAAGTTTGCAATTCATCCCGTTGCAGGTCGTATGCCCGGTCATATGAACGTACTTCTTTGCGAGGTAGATGTTCCTTACGACAAGCTTTACGAAATGGATGCAATCAACGGTGAATTCAAGGATTGCGATGTTGCAATCATAGTCGGTGCAAACGACGTTATCAACCCCGCCGCAAATACTGCAGAAGGTACACCGATTTACGGTATGCCCGTGCTCAATGTAGCGGATGCCAAGAATGTAATCATCTGTAACTTTGATACAAAGCCCGGTTATGCAGGTGTTCCCAATCCTCTTTATGAGAGCGAAAGTACAATTATGATGCTCGGTGATGCTAAGGAAACTGTAGCTCAGCTTACAGAAGCCGCATCAGGTAAAAAGTCAGCTCCAAAGGCTGAAGAAACAATATCCGAAGAAATCACAGTAGATGATATTCTCTCCGACGCCAAGAAGGTAATCATCGTACCCGGTTACGGTATGGCACTTGCTCAAG
>CALBQZ010000082.1 GCA_937899735.1 uncultured Clostridia bacterium
TATTTCTCACTTTCTTTATTTACTGTTTTATATGGATAAGATTCAACTATTTTAGACATAATTTTAGCATCTAAAATATAATCTATAAATTCATATAACTCATTTTTATTTACTTTTTCTGGTACAAAGTATCCTATAATCATTGCAGATAATATGATAATTATTCCTATCAAGCCTAATATAATAACTTTTTTATCAATTTCCACTAGGCCTTCCTCCTTCGTCATAAATATAATCACCAGGTCCACAAGTAATTTTTCCACCATGTGCTCCTGCTTTATATTCTTCATAAATTTCAGAATCACCTTTTATTTCAATCCATTCAATAACTTGTTCTTCTGAAACTGTATTTTCTATCATATCAACACCAAGTTTACATTGTGAATGCCACCTGTCATTTAATTTTCCTGCACTTGAAGTATGTTGACAAGCATTATACATTAAATCTAGAAGCATTTGTTTATCTGATTTACTTGGATCAAATGCTGATTCCCAAGTTGGATTTGATGCATATGGAGCCCAAGCTAATAATGCATAATATGAACCTACTAATCCAGAAGATCTTTCTAAAATCCAAGATGTTCCTTTTGCTTCTATAAAGCTTTTATAATAATCTTCTGCAGCTTTAATTTCTAAAGCTAAACCAGAAGAAGCAGCTTTCTTACATGAATGGGCTGACGTTATTGAATTCCAATAAAATATAATAAAGATAAAAGATAAAGTGTACAATATAAGTACACTTTATTTTTTTTACTAGACTTTTTATAATAGGTGTGCTAAAATATATATGTATGGGGATGTAAGGTTTCGACGGCTATTTTGACATACTATAAGCGAGTAGTGGATTCTCGTTGGCCACTATAAAAACGAGAAATTAAAATTAAACGCAGATAGAGAATTTGCATTAGCTGCTTAATTAAAAGTAGCGGTTTTTAAGGGTTTTGCTAGAGAATCTTTAAAGGCTTCATAACTATCTAGCTAACAAGTCTATCCAAAGGTTGTAGGATAGAGGGTATTTTACAATCATACTATTTCATTTTTCTGTAAATGTTTGAGTGGAGTAGTATTATTTAAACATTTACTGCACTCGGAGAAGTTAGTATAGATGAATTTTCGGACGTGAGTTCAACTCTCACCATCTCCACCATTAGAATAAAAGTTCCCAATTTTTGGGGTCTTTTATTTTTTTGTCTAGACATACGTAATTATATAGTGCTTCTTGTATTTTTACTTTTGCCATAGTATAATAAAATCATAATATATTGGGGAATAAAGGAGAAAAAGAATATGAAAATGTCAAAAAAACTCTTATGTATTGTTCTTGTCTTTATTATGCTATTTGACCTTTCATCGGTATCTTTTGCCATTTTTGATGACATTGACAAAGGCATATGGGATAAAACATGGGAAACCAAAACTGAAACAACTGAAGCTGCTGTAACAATGTTTGTTGGCAACGATGAAAACGACAGAACAATTGCTTGGTATTCCGATGCAGAAGAAGGCTATGTGGAACTGAAACACATTAAGGGTAGTGAGAAAATCAATGCAACTGCAAAAAAGACCGCTGAAGGTGATTATCGACTTTGTGTAGCCCTCACAGACCTTGAAGCAGGTATTTATACCTACAAATGTTTCAGTGGTGATTTCGAGTCAGACTTCTATACTTTCACCATTGAAGAAAACGACAACAGCACTGTTCTTTATGTTTCTGATATTCATGTTAGTCAAAACAATGATGAAAACGAAAACGAGCTTCGTGATACCTCATATCTTTGGAATGAAGTTTTGGAAGATGCTGTAAATACAGCAATTTCTGAAGGGAACACGATTGATGCAATCGTTTCAAGTGGTGACCAAGCTTCGGAAGGACTCAGAAGCGAATATGAAGGTTTGAGTTCACCTTTTATTCTTAAATCAATTCCTTTATCCATTTCTGTGGGAAACCACGACAGAAAAAGTGTTGGTTATAAATACTACACAGCTAATCCTAACGAGGCAGAGCAGACCTTTAGGTCGTACATAGGTACCGACTATTGGTTCAGACAAGGTGATGCTCTTTTCCTTATCCTTGACTCTTGCAATGTTTCTATGAAAGAACATTATAAATTCATGAAAAATGCAACTGAGCAGAATGAAGATGCGGTATGGGTAATTGCTGTTATGCACCACGATATGTTCGGTGGCAGAGAGCCTTGGCTCGATTCAGAAAACGCAATGTTAAGACTTTTATGGACACCTTTCTTTGATGAATTCGGTGTTGATTTGTGCCTTTACGGACACAGCCATTATTACAGCGTTTCAAATGTTATATATGGCAGAAAGACTGTAGAAAAGACAAGCCACAATGCACAGCTTACAGACCCTCAAGGCACAATATACGTGGCATCCGGTTCAACATCACGTTTTGCTTCTACACTTGATGATGAGGGTAACACTCCACCTATTGGTGAAAATGTGGGCTATACACGTCTTGAGGAAAACGAGACTATATATAATCTTATAGAAATTACCGAGGACACCCTTACTCTTAAATCATATTCTGCTGAGGCTAATGAAGAGTTTAACCGCCTTGAAATAACAAAAACATCAAAACAAGGTGGTCATAGCTACAAAAATTCAGCCTGGTATCTTAAACCTATTGCATTCTTTGTCGGCAGAATAGTAAATATTATAAACAATCACGATATGTATCAGAGATATAAAGAACAAGGCTTTGATGTTTCTCTTAAAGAAGGTCTTATCGGCAGTTGATTTATAAAAACCAGTAATTGATAAACTCTTGCGAACACAAAAAAAATGTGATATATTTATCTCATAGTATTTTTTAAGGAGATGTTAAAATGGCTAAGAGCATAAACGACGTTCTTAATCTCATCAAGGAAAACGACATTAAAATGGTCGATTTTAAAATGGTTGACATCAACGGTCAGTACCGTCACGTTACTATTCCTGCTGAAAATTTTTCAGAAGATACAATGAAGAGTGGTATTGGTTTTGATGCTTCTAACTATGGCTATGCAGTTGTTGAAAAGAGTGACATGGTGTTCATTCCTGACCCTGATACAGCGGTTATTGACCCATTCTGTTCAATTCCTACATTGTCAATGACAGGTAACGCAATGATTATTGCTAACCCTGAAAATCGTCCACTTGCACAGTATCCTCGTAACATCATTAAAGCTGCTGTTGAACACATGAAAAACAGCGGTGTTGCTGATGAAATGAAGATTTTGCCTGAATTTGAATTCTATCTTTTCGACGACGTTACATGGAATGTTGAAGGCAGATATATCGGCGCTACAGTTGATGCAAAGCAGTCATACTGGAATTCTGATGTTGAAGGTAAGGGTGTTGTTGTTCCTAAACAGAAAAACTATCACATAGCAAAGCCATTCGATATCTCATATGAATGCCGTAGTGAAATGTGCATGCTCATGAAGGATGCAGGTATTGAAATCAACTACCACCATCCTGAAGTTGCTGCGTCAGGTCAGTTTGAAATCGAGCCACAGCTTGGCGAAGTTGTTCATATGGCTGACGCAACAATGTGGATTAAATACATCATTCACAACACAGCTCTTAAATATGGTAAGACTGCAACATTTATGCCAAAGCCAATTTATGGTGAAGCAGGTAGCGGTATGCACGTTCATATGATTCTTTTCAAGGATGGTAAGCCTGTTTTTGCTGATGACGCTGGTTATGCAGGACTTAGTGAAACTGCTCACTATTTCATGGGTGGTCTTCTTAAGCACATCGGTGCTCTTTGTGCTATCACAAATCCAAGTACAAACTCTTTCAAACGCCTTATCCCCGGCTTTGAAGCACCTGTAACAGTTGGTTATGCAACATCTAACCGTAGTGCTGTTATCCGTATTCCTGCTTATGCTAAGAGTCCTGACAAGCGCAGATTCGAGCTTCGTAATCCTGACGCAACATGTAACCCATATTTCTGCTATGCTGCAATTCTCATGGCAGGTCTTGACGGTGTTAAGAATAAGATTGACCCACATGCAAATGGTTGGGGTCCATATGACGTAAACCTTTATCACCTCAGTGATGAAGAAAAAGCAAAGCTTTCACATCTTCCTGCATCTCTTGACGAAGCACTTGATGCTCTTGAGGCTGACTACGGATTCCTTACAGAAGGTGGCGTATTCCCTGAAGAACTCATCAAAAACTTCATTAAGGGCAAGCGTGAAGAAGTTCGTCAGCTTTCTGCAATTCCTCATCCAGCAGAATTTGACAAGTATTACAACCTTTAATACAACAAAACCCTCTGAGTAATCAGAGAGGGTTATTTTTGACAAAACTAAACCTCCGATTTCTCGGAGGTTCTTTTATTTTAGTTTGTATGATACTTTCTTGCAATCTTCATTGTTGTTGTCTTTGGGAATTCCTCGTCACGAACAACAATCTTTGTAACTCTCTTAAATGCAGGCATTGTAGCATTTACTTTCTTAACATCTGCATCAAGATTATCTCTTGCATCAGGATAATCTTCTTCATTAAGAAAGAATTCACCTGTAATCTTATCGCCTTCCTGATATACAAGAACTTCCTTGACATAAGGAACATTGTTCATAAGCTTTTCTTCAATTTCTTCAGGAGAAACATTCTTACCGTTTGAAAGAATGATAAGATTCTTCTTTCTACCAACCATAAAGAGGAAACCGTCTTTATCGATTCTACCAAAGTCACCTGTCTTGAACCAATCGCCATCAAATGCAGCAGCTGTTGCTTCAGGGTCGTTATAGTAACCAACCATAACATTTGAACCTCTGACATAGATTTCACCAACGCCATCTTCATCAGGGTCAACAATCTTAATTTCGTTACACTCAAGTGGAGTACCAACGCTACCAAACTTGAATTTCGCAGGATGGTTACAAGTAATAACTGGTGAACATTCTGTAAGACCATATCCGTTGAAAACATCAATACCAAGGTCGTAAAGTCCCTTTTCATACTTAGGGTCGAGATAAGCACCGCCACAGATAATCATGTCAAGGTTGCCGCCAAGGTTATCATGAACCATCTTAAAAATCTTACGACGCTTGTCAATACCGAATTTCATAAGGATATTGCTGATTTTAATGCCCTTCTTAAGCAAGTCTCCCTTGCCCATTTTACGAGCGGTTTTCCAGATTCTGTCATAAACTGTTTCAACAACAAGTGGAACACCTGTAAAATTATATGGCTGGAATTTCTTAATATCCTGCTGGATGTGGTTAATACCGTCGCAAAGATAACCCCATTCAGAAACAATATATGTTGCAAAAAGACCACTAACCCATGAAAGAGTATGATGTAAAGGAAGGAAAGCAATAGCATGACGACCTGTAAGCACTCTCGTTGACGCAGTACAGTCACTTGCTACATTTCTATGAGTAAGCATAACACCCTTGCTCTTACCAGTTGTACCTGATGTGAAAACGATTGCAGCTAAATCGTCAGGTTTGATTTCAACCTTATCAAATGTATCGTCACCTGCTTCAATCAATTTTTCACCGATTTCGTAGTACTCATCAAAGTCATCTATACAGAAGTATTCTTTTATCTGAGTTTTGCCGTTTTCTTTAACCATATCCACAAATTTCTGGAATTTGTGTGAGTAAACAACAGCTTCACAATCACAACGAACAAGCTGGTCTTCAATATCATCATACGAAAGTTTTGCATCCATTGGAACACAAACGTTACCACCAACGATAATTGCATAATATGCAAAGGCCCAATAAATACAGTTATCAGAAACTATGGCAATTTTTTTACCACTCTTCAGCCCTTTGCTGTAAAAATATGTACTCAGAGTACGGATAATACGAAATGTCTGGTTATAGTTCATTTCCTGAAGCACTTTATTTCTGTCAAGGAACATAAACTGCTTGTTGTCGCCACCCATTTCAGTACCTTTTATTACGATTTCACGAATGGTCTGATAATCAGGTATGTGAACTTTTACTTGATTCTTATGTGCTTTTTTACTCATAGTTAAACTCTTCCTTTTAACATTACTCATTACATTATCTCTTAAAATTATTAACAAAATATTAACAAATTGTTGAATTTTTGTTAATTTATAAACTTTATGTCGTTTTTTGTTGATTTATCTGTAATTTTGTCTGTTGCAGAAATTTCTAATTTGTGGTACAATTTAAACAATTAAAGCTTCATTATGAAAGAAGGATTATTATGGGAAAGAAAATTATTGTTGCAGGTGGCGGTCACGGTGGTATTGCTGCAGGTATGCTCCTCTCAAAAAGAGGATTTGATGTAACTGTTTACGAGAGACACGCAAAAGATAAAATGGGATATGATTGGACTGACATTTTTGATAAAAAAGGTTGGTTTGCTGTTGATATTCCTATGCCTGAAAAGGATAAATACAATCTTAAACAGGATATGACTTTCTATGGTCCTGCTATGGAAACTGCTCTTACTCAGCACACAGAAGACGATAAGAAAGAAATTCAGATGGAAAGAAGCGAAATCTACGCTCACCTTATTGCGCACGCTGAAAAGGCTGGGGTTAAATTTGAGTATGAACACAATATTGAAGGTCCTATCTTCTATGGAAATCGTGTAGTTGGTATTAAAACTGATAAAGGTGACTTCTATGCAGACCTTGTAATCGATGCTTGTGGACTTAACTCTCCTGTAAGAAAAGCTATGCCAGCAACAACCGGAATTCAAAATAGTTCCATTGAATACGAACAGTTTTATATTTATCGTGCATTCTTTAACAAAGCTTGTGAAGTGCCTGAACACGATAAATTCAAAGTAATTCTTCTCCCAAACAATGAATTGGGTATTTCTTGGGTTGCAACCGAAGAAGAACACACAGACGTTCTTATCGGCAGATTCCGTCCGTTTGACCGTGAATATGCAATGAGTCAGATTGAAATGTTGAGAAAAGACAACCCAAGCATAGGTGCAGAAATTGTCCGTGGTGATGATTTTGCAAATATCCCTGTCCGTCAACCTTTGGGTGTTCTTGTTGCAGACGGATATGCTGCAATCGGCGACAGTGGATTTATGACTGTTCCTGTTATCGGCTCAGGTATTGCAAACTCACTTAAGGCAGCAAAAATTCTTGCAGATGCTGTTTCTAACGATACAAGCTATTCATATAGTGCAGAAACTCTCTGGACATACCAAAAGAATTTTTACAAGCAAATCGGTGCAGCATTGGCTCCACTTGCTTGTGTTAAATTATTACTTACTCGTCTTGAGGGTCCTGAACTTGATTACATCTTCGCAAAGGGCATTCTTAATGCAGACGACATGACTATTGACGCTGACTCAACAAGCCTTGGTGCTATGCTTGGCGGAATGAGTATGGAAGATATCAAAATTAAAGTAAGCGGACTTGTTAACAACAAGGTTGTTCTCGGTAAAGTTGTTAAAATGGGCTTACAGTTAGCAAAAGCAACTGCTGTTACAGCTGCAATGCCACAGACATATAACCGAAAAGCAATCCTTAAATGGGTTAAGGAGTACAACGCTTGTTTTAAACACTAATTTAAACAAAAATTAAGGGACAGAGTAATGATATGCACCCCAAAAGTTAGACACTTTCGGGGTGCATATTTTTATGACAAAAAAAGACAGAGCTTTTACACTCTGTCTTTTCCATTATCATAAACCGATTATTTAGAAGCTTCTTCAACAGCAACTGCACATGCAACTGTTGCGCCTACCATTGGGTTGTTAC
>CALBQZ010000083.1 GCA_937899735.1 uncultured Clostridia bacterium
TATCAACCACTTAAAGATATGTTTGCTGCCGCAAGCGAAGCTGGCGTTCCATTAAACCTTGTTTCAGCATACCGTAGTATCTATTTACAGGACAAGCTTTTCACTCGTTCTGTTAATACATATATGAATAAAGGCTTATCCGAAGCAGATGCAATCAACAAGGCAAATCGGGAACGAACTTTTTCAGGTACAAGTGAACATAACACTGGTCTTGGGTTTGACATTCTTCAAAAAGGTAATTACACACTCAGCACATCCTTTGAAAACAGTGCACAATTTGCATGGCTTATGGAAAATGCAGAAAACTATGGTTTCGTTCTTCGCTATGCAAAAGACAAAACCGAAATCACTGGTATTATGTATGAACCCTGGCACTTCAGATATGTTGGTGTTGAGCATGCTAAAAAAATGAATGAATTGGGATTATGTTTAGAAGAATATATTGATTATTTAGAGGCGTAGTAAATGAAAGATTTTAAGAAAAAGGCTTTTAGCTATATAACATTTGGAAAAATCTTCGGACACCTGTTCGTTGTAATGGAACCAAAAATCTTTTATCACAAAATGCTTGAAAAACAAGGCAAACAGCAAAAGGCTGACGAATTTGGATTCCCTGCAGTAAAAAAATGGGCAAAATTTGTCGTTAACGCTGCTAAGATAAACATTGCTGTTGAGGGACTTGAAAAAATCCCGACAGACCGTCCTGTACTTTTCACTCCAAATCACCAGAGTTATGCCGATGTTCCGATTTTATTACATGCGTTAAAGGATTTTGACTTCGGTTTCCTTATGAGAATGCAGCTTAATAAACTTTTTGCGATTGAACAAATAAGCCACATTCTTCACTGTGTTCCAATTAATCAGGAAAATGCACGAGAAGGAGTTAAATCTCTTAATAAAACCGCTGAACAGATTAAAAGTGGCTTCTCAATGGTTGTTTTCCCTGAAGGAAAAAGAGGATTCAGCAACACTCCTGATGAATTTAAAAACGGCGCATTCAAAATTGTGCAGAAAACAGGTGTTACAATCGTTCCTATCTATATGAGAAATGCTTTTAAAATCCTTGAGGGTAGTGGTGGTGTTATAACCCCTACTGATGTTTCGGTTACTATTCTTGACCCTATCGAAACAAGCGAATTGAATCGTGAACAAGTAAGAGAACTCAATGAAAAGGTGCATAAAGTTATTCTAGAAGAATCAAAAAAATACAACGACTAAATTTTAGGCAGTCTGTAAAAACGGATTGCCTTTTTTTATGCATTTTAGCATATTGAACTATACACTAAATTGAGCTATAATATAATGTAATTATTTTAAGGGGGAATATAAATGAAAAAAGGAGTTATCTTTGATAATTCAAAGAAAGTCTTTCCTTTAATCATTATGATTTTAGGCTTTGTTGCAGGAGTTGCTCTTCACATTATGCGGCTTAATCTTCTTGCTGTTGTTAATGTGGGCTATATGTGCATAGTTTCTGCGCTTATCATTCTTGGAATTTTAATTTTCAAGAAGCTTTATCTTTGGAATTTTATCGGTTACGGTTTCTCGGCATTATCAATTGCATTGTACTATACAATCTGGGGTGCTGATGCCGGTTTCGGTGCATTCTCATCAGGTAAGGCAGGTTGGAGTTCAGCTGCAAACGGACTCTTTTCAGGAGCAAGCAACTATAATATATTAGTTCGCTTGGGTGGTAACATCTTACTCTTACTTCCTTGCATTATTGCACTTGTTGCACTTTTTCTTGTTGGCAAAAAAACATTGAAGAACAAAGGTACACATTTTGTTGTAACAAGTCTTCTTAGTGTGCTTCTTGCGGGAACATCAGTTTTTTATGTGCTCACAATGAATCTTCGCTCACAGCCAAATGTCCAGAGACTTTGGGAAGGTCATGATGATTATCTCAACAAGGTTGATAAAAACACTACTGACAAACCAAATGTGCTCTTTATTCTGATGGACGATATGGGATATGGTGATATCTCCCTCAATGGTGCTATTTACGACACACCTAATATGGACAGAATCGGTGAAGAAGGTCTTAACTTTGACAACTTCTATTCTGCATACTCAGTTTGCTCACCTGCTCGTTTCAGCCTTATGACAGGTCGTTATCCTTTCCGTGGATACGCTGATAACGTTATTTATCCAACATTCGATACATTCTCGCCTTTCGCATCAACAAGAATTTTCAACTCTATTGAGATGGGTAATAACTGCGATGGTATGTTGGGTGACGAAATTACAATTGCCGAAGTTTTCCAGAATGCAGGATACAATACAGGTGCTTTCGGTAAATGGCATCTCGGCGACTACGGTGAATATCTCCCTACAAATCAGGGCTTTGACTATTTCTACGGTAGCCACCACGTTAACGATATGAATCCTTTCTACCATGTTTCCGAAGAAAATGGTGAATATGAAATTGTTCATGGTACCGACGAAATGTTTGTTGAGGGCAAGAAAGACCAGAGCAAACTCAGTGAATGGATTCACGAAGAAATCAATGACTGGATTACTGATAAGGTTACAAACTCCGACGAGCCATTCTTTGCTTACTATGCAACTCCATGGCCACATGGTCCTGTTTTTGCAGGTGATGACTTTGATGGTACAAGTGGTATGGGTACATATGTTGACTGTGTTACAGAATTTGACTATTACCTTGGTGAACTCTTTAATACCCTTGAAGAACTCGGCGTTATGGACGATACAATCATTGTTTTCACAAGTGATAATGGTCCTGCACTCGAGGGTTCAACAGGTGAACTTCGTGGTGGTAAATACACAGCATATGAAGCAGGACAGAAAGTTCCCTTTATGATTAAATGGGAGAACAATGGTGGTCTCTGGGAAAAGGGTGACACCCGCACTCAGAGTGCTGTACTTTGTGACATGTTCCCAACACTTATAGACCTTTGTGGAATCACTGTAAATGGCACTGAAAACAACCTTCCTGCTGACAGAACAATCGACGGTGTTTCAATGTTACCTGTCTTAAAAGATGATACTGCAATCCACACGGTTGAGCATCCTATTCTTCATATGAAGCGTGAAAAATTAAAGGCAATTCAGTACACAGCAGAAACAAAGGATGTTCTTGCACGTGAAGAATATAAGGACTACAAATATCCCGTTCTTACAGAAAACGATTATGTAACATTCAAGTATTTCCGTAAGATGCAGAATGATAACCCTGCATTCTTCGATAAAACTCGTAAGAATTGGTTGTTCATTCTTAATGACGATAAGAGTGAAAGCTATAAACGTACAAGTACGTACCCTGAAATCGCAGAAGAAATGGATAAGCTTATGGATTCTGTTATGAAGGGATTCAAAGATAATCGTCGTGGTATAAATCACGAATATTACAAATAATCTTTAATTAAAAAACCCCACAGAAATGTGGGGTATCTTTTACAAAGGAATGAGAAAATGCCACCTCTTTCTATAATGATTAAACCCGCATCAAGCCTTTGCAATATGCGTTGTGAATACTGTTTTTATCACAATGTTACTGAATTGCGAGAGGTTTCATCCTTTGGCATTATGCATGACTCAACAGCTGACAAGTTAATAGAAAAGGCATTGGAATTTGCCAATGGTGAAAGTGTTGCATTTGCTTTTCAGGGTGGTGAGCCTTTAATGGCAGGACTCCCCTATTTCAAGCATTTCGTTGATAAAGTCAAATCTGCAAACAAGTTAAACAGCCAGATTTATTTCAGCACGCAGACAAATGGTACACTCTTAACTGATGAATGGTGTGAGTTTTTCCACTACAATAATTTCCTTGTAGGTTTGAGCCTTGACGGTAACTTTGAACACAACAAATTCCGTGTAGATGCAAACAGAGAAAATACATTTTATAAGATTATCTCCGCCGCTGAAAAGTTACAAAAACATAAGGCTGAATTCAACATTCTTACTGTTCTTACGGGCTATTGTGCCGACCATATTGACGAGATTTACAAGTATTTTCGCAGTAAAGGTTTCCGATATTTACAATTTATTCCATGTCTCAGACCTTTTGGCGATACTACCGAAAGTGAATTATATATGACCCCTAACCAGTATGCTGATTTCCTTATAAAATGCTTTAACTACTATGTTAAGGACTATGTAAGAGGTCAATACACAAGCATCCGTTGGTTTGATAATATTGTCCATCAGTTTTTAGGAAATCCTACAGAGCAATGCGGTATGTGTGGTCATTGTATGCATCAGTTTGTTGCCGAAGGTAATGGAAATATCTATCCCTGTGACTTTTACTGTACTGACGAGTGGTTATTAGGCAATATAAACGACGAAAATGAGAATTTTGACACTCTTGCTCACTCTGAAAAAGCCATTGAATTCTTAAGAGAAAGCCTTTCCGTCCCTGAAAAATGTAAAACTTGCAAATACTACCCTGTTTGTCGTGCAGGTGGATGTAAACGAACCCGAGCTGACAGAGATTATTGCGAAAGCTATAAAAAATTCTTCTCCTCTTGCCTGCCGCTTTTCAGAGCATTTATAAATGAAAAGAAATGAAGAGCGTACTCAATGAGTACGCTTATTATTTTTATTTTTTCTGTTTGTGTTTGCCTGCTGTAAAGAATTCCTTCGTTTCTTTTGCAACGATACCAGAGAGTGAAAAGAGAGAAATCATATTTGGAACTGCATAAGGCCATTGAAGATATCTGCGATTGTCCATACTGCAGAAATTGTAACGTAAGGACCAATTAAAACTGCAAGGATATAAAGATATCTGAAAACTTTAATTGCTTCTTTATTTCCCTTTGTAAGGTATGAAAGACAGCTTTCTGAATAATAATCTCAACCGATAATTGTTGTTAAAGCGAATACACTTAGTCCTGAAAAAGCTCTAAAAAGAATTTTCTGTCCTTTGACCTGAGATATTAACATTTATGCCTTGCACCTTCAGCATCCGCTTTCCTCGGAATTCTCCGGAATACCGAGGATTCACCCTTCAGTCTGCACCATTCGTTATGTATTAAACTTATCGCTTTATCGTAATCCAATATCTAAAGCCTCGTTAATAGAAGTTTTTTCAATTTCACGATAAAATATATGTTAATGCCATTATAAGTGCTTCGTCTGCTTTTTCAGCCTTTAAAAGCATAATAAGCCCAAGTAGCAATGCTTTATCCGGCTCAGCAAAGAAAGTTTCAATGGGGTTACTTTTTCTGATTTCAATGGGGTTTTCTTTATTAATTTTTACAGGTATTTCTACCTCTTTAATGCTATTAAAAGCCGGATATGTATTATTTTCAGGAAAATTCGGAGGCATATTTGTAACTTTAGGTTCAACAAATCCTTGTGTTTGAACTTTAGTCTTTTCCTGATTAAATTCTTTTTGTGCAGAATGTGTTACAATATCCGAATTCTTTTTCATTTCACGAACTCTTTCCATAGCTTTTCTCTGCATTTCCTGAATTTCGCTGTAAGAATAATTTCCCATTAAAACATCTCCCGGAGTAATGGCATGACTTCCATCAACTGTAAAAACTTTACTGCCTCATCGGCTTTTTTCTGTCGTTCATCACTGAGCATCGGCTTCAAATCATTTATAAGCCTTGTTCTGTAATCATCCTTTCCCATTTTTCCCATAACTGACATTATTTTATTCATTGTATTCAAATCAAAGGGAAAGTTGTTTTTCTCAGGTTCCGTTGGTTTTTCTTTATCATTACCTGAAAGATTCTGAGCAAGGTCTTTAATCTTTGCCATATCCTCATCACTTATTGACGATAGTAAGTTTTCAATATCAATCATTTTTATCCTCCATAAATTTCTTTAGCAGTGCCTTCGCCTGAGGTGTTGATAAAAGTTGTTCCAATG
>CALBQZ010000084.1 GCA_937899735.1 uncultured Clostridia bacterium
GGAGCGGGTGATGGGAATCGAACCCACACGACCAGCTTGGAAGGCTGGGATTCTACCATTGAACTACACCCGCATTTCAAATGCTTGATTATTTTAGCACAATGAGTAATCTTTGTCAAGAACTTTTTTGCTTTATTTCAAATATTTTGTATGCATAAATAGTCGTTTACAGTCCGTTATTTTACTCACTCTGTTATTTACAAAATACATATAAAATGATAAAATATATTCAATGTGTATGGAGGTGATTTTATGAATTCATCATGGATAATTGTTTTTATGTTTTTCATCATTTTAATGATGAAAAAGCATGAGGGTATTCTTGTTATAATTCGTAAACATCTTCGCAAAAAAAGGGGACAAAAAGATATGACAGCTTTAATTGAAAAGTACATTGGTAAGGAGTGCTTGATTTACACTTGCACATCTTCTTCACAAATTACAGGTATTATCAAATCTTGTAATGAGGGTTGGCTTGAGGTTGAAAACAGCAATGGTCAGTGTGACCTTGTTAACTGTGAATATATCACAAGAATACGTGAATACCCAAGAAATAAAAATGGAAAGAAAAAGGGTGTAATTCTCGATTGAGGTGAGTATTATGGATAAAAACAGACTTGCAAAAACTCCTCCTATGGGTTGGAACAGCTGGGACTGCTATGGTGCAGCCGTAAATGAAGAACAACTTATGGGAAATGCAGAATATATGGCGAAATATCTTAAAGATTATGGATGGAAATATGTTGTCTGTGATATTCAATGGTATGAACCAAAGGCAAAAAATAATGATTATAATAATTTTACTGAACTTTGTATGGATGAGTATTCACGACTTATTCCTGCTGTTAATCGTTTCCCATCATCTGCAAATGGTGTTGGATTTAAGGCGATTGCAGACAAAATTCACGCTATGGGACTTAAATTCGGTATCCATATGATGCGTGGTATTCCTCGTCAGGCTGTTCATCAGAACACACCAATTTTAGGTACTGATAAAACAGCTCGTCAGGTAGTGCATCATTTTTCCGTTTGCCCTTGGAATACGGATATGTACGGAATGTACACCTGCGATGGCGCTCAGGCTTATTATGACAGTGTTTTCCAAATGTATGCCCAGTGGGGAATTGACTTTGTAAAGGTTGACGACATCTGTGTCACAGAATTCAGAAAATGGGACAACCCATATTCGGCACGTGAAGAAGTTGAAATGATTAGAAAAGCTATTGATAAAACAGGCAGGGATATTGTACTTAGCCTTTCTCCTGGACCTGCTGAATTATCCGTTGCTGACCACCTCTGCGAAAATGCAAATATGTGGCGTCTTACAGGCGACTTCTGGGACTGGTGGGGCAAACTCTACGAGATGTTTGAAAAATGTGAAAAATGGGCACCTTACGTAAGTGAGGGCTGTTGGCCTGACTGCGATATGTTACCACTTGGCAATATTTCACGAAATGGTTGTTGCCATGGTCCACAGGACAGATACACACAATTTACAAAGGACGAGCAGATTACTCTTATGACTCTCTGGTCAATCTTCCGTTCACCACTTATGTTTGGTGGCGAAATGAGAAACAATGACGAATGGACACTTTCTCTTATGACAAATGCGGAAGTGCTTGATGTCAATCAGCATTCTCACGACGGAAAACAGATTTATCGTGACGAAGACACAATAATCTGGTCTGCAGTTTCTTCCGATAATAAACCTTTAATCGCAGTATTCAATGTGTCTGAAAAAGAAAAAGAAATCACAGTTGATTTGACAAAATATGACTTGGCAGGGGAATATACTCTCCGTGATTTGTGGGCAAAAGAAGATATTTCTAAAATCAAAAACACAATTACTTGCACAGTGAATTCCCATGGTGCAAAGCTCTTTAAATTAAAATAAAAAGGGGCAAAAACTATGCTCAACATTATTACAGGACGAACAGGAAGCGGTAAAACTCGACTTATCCGTTCAATGGCTTGTGAAATTGCGCAGGTGCAGTCAGAAAAAGCCATAATAATTGTTCCTGAACAGTTTTCTTTTGAGACTGAAAAAGGAATGTTACAACTTTTAGGTAATGAAAAAATAAATAATGTTGAAATCTTAAGCTTTTCACGAATTGCTGAAAGGCTTTTGTCACAATACGGAAAAATCGATAAAAAGATTGCTGACGATGGTGTTCGTGCAGTACTTATGAGTCGTGCAATCGAAACCTTGGAAGATAAACTGACCGTTTTCAATCGCTACAAAAGATTCCCACAACTTCTTAATGATATTTTGAGTTTCCACCGTGAAATGAAAAAATGTGGGGTTACTAATGAAAGTTTAGAAAATTTTTCAACCAAGGTAAAAAAAGCATCATTTACTTCAAAACTTACTGAACTTTCACTCATTTTCACTTGCTACGATGCTCTTTTATCTCAGAGCTTTACCGATAGCAATACTCATCTTGATTTGCTTTATGATTTGCTTTCGGAGGTTGGTTATTTCAAAGGCAAAACAGTATTTTTAGATGCTTTTTCAGGATTCTCAGGTCAGGAATATAAAATCATTGAACGGATTTTGCGTCAGGCAGATGATGTGTATGTGACATTTTGTTGTGATACTTCAAAAAACAATGGCAGATATGAATTGTTTTATAATGCTGATGTTGAAATAAGAAAACTTAAAGGCATAGCAAATAAATTAAGTGTTAAAATTGCACCTGAAAAGACTTTGTATTCCCAAAAAGAGTTCAAAAAAGATGAACTTAATTTCCTTGAAGAAAACATTTTCTCTTCAGCTAACGAAATCTATAGTGAAGACGCAAGTGCAATTACAATAATTCCTTGTCGCACAAAAACTGAAGAGTGTCAAGTTGTGGCTTCGGAGATTAAGAAGCTTGTAAGGACAGAAAAACTCAGATATCGTGATATTGCTGTAATTGTCCGTAATGAAGAAAGCTACAGAAAAGATTTGGCATCTGCCTTCAGAAAATATGACATTGATTGTTTCCACGATAATCGTCAGCCTATTAACACCCAGCCACTTGTTGTTTTTGTTAGGTGTCTTCTTGATATTTTGGTGAAAGGTTTCGAAACTGAAACAGTGCTTCGCTTTTTAAAGACTCAGCTTTATGGTTTTACTGTTGAAGAAATAGCACTTTTAGAAGATTATTGCCTTATGTGGAAAGTCCGTCCATCAAGTTGGAAAAACAAGTGGACAGAGAACCCAAAAGGCTTCGGTGAGGAATTAGACCTACAGGCACAGGAAACTCTCGATAAGATAAATAATCTCCGTGAAAGAATAGTTGGTCCTGTTCTTTCGTTGAAAAACAAAATTAAAAATACCGATGGTGAAACAGTCTCAAGGGAACTTTTCGCCTTTTTACGCAATGCTCAAATCGATGAAAATTTAAAAGTATTCACAACTTTCTTAAAGGATAACGGTGAAACAGATTTGGCACTTGAACAAGGAAGAATCTGGAAACTTCTTACAGAGATTTTTGACGGACTGTATTTTTCTCTCGGTAAATCAACTATTTCAATAGAACGTTATTCGGAACTGTTTACCATCCTTATCGCATCAAAAGATATGGGTGTGATTCCTAATGGTATTGACGAGGTTATTGTTGGCTCTGCTGACAGAATTCGTGCCTCTGCACCAAAAGTTGTTTTCTTAATGGGTGTCAATACAGGTGTTTTCCCGGGAGAGAGTTCTTCAGGTGTACTTTTTAACGATATTGAAAGATGCGAACTTATAAAGAATGGTTTACCAATTATCAGCAACCTTGAATATAACAGTGTCAGTGAGAACTTTATTGCTTACCATGCTGCAACATTGGCAACTGATAAACTGTACCTTACATATCCAGCCTTGGGTAGTGACTCATCTTCACTCACGCCGTCTGAAATGGTGAGTGAGGTTGTCAAAATGTTCCCAAAATGCAATATAAGAACAGAAAACACAAAAATTGACCGAGTAGAAAGTCGTAATTCTGCATTTTCAGTAATGGCAGGAGAAATTGTAAACGACTCCGTTTTAGGTGAAACTTTAAAACAGTATTTCAATGAAAATAACGGAGAAAACGAACTTTCAAAGCTCCAAAAAGCAGAAAAAAGAGAGTTTAATATTACGGATAAAGACTTAGCAACAGAGTTTTTTGGCAAGAATATGTATATTTCTGCTTCCCGAGTTGAAAAGTTCTATAAATGTCCGTTCAGTTATTTCTGTGAATATGGTCTTAAGGCAATGCCAAGAAAAGAAGCCGAGGTTGATGCAGCGCTTTCAGGTACACTTATCCACCATGTTCTAGAGATTTTCTTGTCCAAAAATCCAAAGAGTGAGTTAAATGTACTTACAGAAAAAGGTATAAGAATCAAAATCAGTAAAATTATAGATGACTACATCGCAGAAAATATGGGTGGATATGAAAATAAAGCACCATCATTTATGCGAACAGTTTCATTGCTTAAAGAGACAGCATATAAAGTGGTAAAACAGCTTATCGCAGAGTTTTCACAATGCAGATTCACTCCTGCTGATTTTGAACTTAAAATCAATAATGACGGACAGATTCCACCTTATGAAATAGGACTCCAGAATGGTGGAACAGTTAGAATTGTGGGTAGCATAGACCGTGTGGATACATATGCAACAGAAAACAATACTTTTGTAAGGGTTATTGACTATAAAACAGGTGGCAAAGAGTTTAAACTGGGTGAGGTTTTCTCAGGACTCAATATGCAGATGCTTATTTACCTTTTTGCAATCTGGCAAAATGGGGGGAATTACTATAAAAACGTCACCCCTGCAGGTATTCTTTATTTCCAGGCTAAAAACCCAAGAGTGACATCAAACAAGATTACAAGGGACTCTGACACAACCGAATCGAAAACAGCATCCATGCGGGAGTTGAGAATGCACGGAATGGTGCTTAATAATATTGATGTTGTAAGCGCCATGGAAAGCAGTTGTGAGGGACTTTTTATTCCTGCTTCACTTGATAAAAATGGCGCATTAAAAGGAAATGTAATCTCTTTGGATTCTTTAAGTGCATTGAAAGACAGAGTTAACAAATCCATTAGAAATATGGCGGACGAGTTGCAAAGTGGCTATATTTCTGCATTTCCAGTTGATGGTGGTTGCAAATGGTGCAATTATAAAGATATTTGTAAGCGTGAAGAATCCGACCCTGTAAAGGAACTCGAAGTTCCGTCCTTTGACGATGCAATTTCTATGTTAAGGAGTGATGAAGATGGCAAGGAACTGGACTGATTCCCAAAATCAGGCAATCGACTCAAGAAACGGTACTGTCCTTGTTTCTGCTGCTGCAGGTTCAGGTAAAACTGCCGTCTTGGTTGAAAGAGTTATAAAAAGAATAACTGATTTACAGAATCCTACTGACATTGAAAAATTGCTTGTTGTAACGTTTACAAAGGCTGCTGCCGCTGAAATGAAAGAACGAATTTCATTGAGACTTACCGAAATGATTAGCGCAGAGCCTCAGAATACATATCTCAAACGACAGAAAATGTATCTTCCAAATGCACAGATTTCAACAATGGATAGTTTCTGTGGAAAACTTGTTAAAGAGAATTTTGAAAAGGCAGAAGTTTCACCTGATTTTACAATGATGTCCGATGTCGAACACGATATCTTAAAGCGTGAGGTTGTAAATGAGGTTTTGGAGGAGATTTATAATCTTCCTGAAAGCGAAACAAAAGAGTTTCTTGACCTTTTTACAAATGGCAGAAACGACGAAAATCTCATTAGCTCAATATTTGCTCTTTACGATTTCGCAATGGCGTCACAGAATCCTTTACAATGGGTTGAAAACGCTTTTTCTGATTATTTTGATAACTTATCTGTAAGTGAAACAAAATGGGGTAATTTCAGCCTTAACCGTCTTGGAAAGATTCTTGAATTTATCAAGATAAAGGCAAATGATATTATAGAAGATGCACCGGAAAATAGTAATCTTCAAGGTGCTGTCATAAACGATTTAACACCAATTATTATTTCAATAGATGGGATACTTGAAACTATTTACAGTCATCCTGAAAAATGGGATGAAATAAAGTCAATGGTTTCATTATTGAAATTCGGCACATTCCCAAGAGTTCCAAAAGAAGAAAAAGACTGCTATTACGAGGAGTTAAAGGGTCGTCGTGACTCAATTAAGAAATATCTTACTCTTGCAGATTCAATTCTTGTTTGTAACGAAAAGGAATATACAGAGGATGTAGAATATCTTCGTCCAATTATGAAGATTCTCAAGAAGTCTGTAATTAAATTTATGGAATTTCTCAATAGTAAAAAGCAGGAGAGTAATTCCTATTATTTCTCTGATATTCTTCACCTTGCATTGAAGATATTGGTTGACTTCAATGACGATGGTACTTACGAGAAAACTCCATTAGCAAAGGAAATGTCCGATAGTTTTGCAGAGATTTTAATCGACGAGTTTCAGGATACCAACGAAGCGCAGGATACATTATTCTCGGTTATATCAAATAATAATGAGAACAAGTTTATGGTTGGTGATGTTAAACAGAGTATCTATCGTTTCCGTCAGGCTATGCCTGAAATATTTATGGGATATAAGGATAGCTTTGAAGTTTATAAGGATAACAATTATCCTGCAACAATTAACCTTGACCGAAATTTCAGAAGCCGTAAAGGAATTGTTGAGGGCATCAACTTTTTCTTCGATTTCCTTATGACAAGAAGCACTTGTGGTATTGATTACAGAAACGGTGAGAGTCTTTGCTTTGGTGCTGATTATGAACCGGGTGATGATGCAGATGTGTTTGTACATGTTGTTGAAACCGATAAAACAAGAGGCTCCGATTTAGTTGCAGAAGCACGACACATTGGAAACACTATAAAAGAACTTGTTTCATCAGGTACTCTTGTGGGTAAAAAAGGCAAGGAAAGACCGATTAAATATAGTGATATCTGTGTGCTTCTGAGAGCAGTCAAGGATAAAGCTCCCGTGGTTGCACGAGAGCTGATAGAAATGGGAATCCCTGCACATTTTCAAAAGCAAGGTGGGTTCTTTGAAAGTCGTGAAATCGTAACATTACTTTCAATGCTCAAGATAATTGACAATCCTGTTCAGGATGTTCCGTTAGTATCCGTAATGCTTTCACCACTATTCCCATTTACAGAGGATGACTTGGCAAGATATCGTTGTGAACAGAGAAATGGTAGCTTTTATACTGCATTGAAGGAGCAATACGACAAAGATGACAAGGTTAAAGAATTCTTTGACTTATTGTCAATTCTTCGTACTTTGTCTGTAACAATGGATATCGGTAGCCTTATCCGTCGTATTCTTGAAATAACATCCTACGACAGTATCGTGGGTGCTATGGATAGTGGTGAGAAACGAGTTCTCAATATTGAACTTTTAATAAATTATGCAGAGGGCTATGAGTCATCAGGTGGCTCGGGACTTTCTGGATTTCTCCGTTTCCTTGAAAGAATTCGTAAGAATAACAAGGATTTAGAGGGTGCAAATGATATTTCCGAGAATGACGATGTTGTAAGAATAATGTCAATTCACAAAAGTAAGGGTCTTGAATTCCCTGTTGTTTTTGTTGCAAACTGTTCTTCATCAACAAGTGTGAATGACTTTAATAAAGTTAAAATCAACAGAAATTTAGGCGTTGGCACATCAAGATATATTCCTGAACTTCATAAGGATTTTATAACTTTGCCAATCAACTCAATTAAACTTTTCGACTCTGTGGAAGAATCAGCAGAGCTTATCAGAGTATTGTATGTTGCAATGACCCGTGCAGAAGAAAAGCTTTATCTTGTAGGTTCAATGAACAACTGCGAAAAGAAAATTACTGAACTCTATCAGAAATGCTATGTGAATTTCACTGACCCTGCGATTCCACTTTCTGTTTGCAGTAGCTTTATGCAGTGGATTTTACTTTCTATGATGTATCATCCTTCAATGAAGAGTGGTGTGATGCTTAACTGCTATAAAAATCCAAGAAGCCCACAAATAGGATTTGAAATTGTGGACAATCCTGGCGAAATCGAGTCTGTAGTGCAGGAAAAGAAACAATATAGTTATGACGAAGAGATGTTAAAGGTAATTAGTGACAAACTTTCATTTGAATATCCTTTTGCTGATGTTTCTTCCGTACCTATTAAATATTCTGCTTCTTCAATTGACAGTGAAGAAGATCTTAAATATCTTGCAACGGAAAACCCTGCATTTTCAGGCTCAGGTGATTTAACTCCTGCACAGAGAGGAACATTACTTCACAGATTCATGGAAATCTGCAATCTTGTTGATATTAAAAATGATTTGGCAGGGGAGATAAATAAGGCAGTTGAAAATAACATTTTCACACAAAAAGAAGCAGACGCTTTGAATGTATCTGCCATTGAAAAGTTCTTGTCAACTGACCTTTATAACAGAATATGCAATGCAGAGCATTATGTACGTGAACAAGAGTTTTCAATGGAAATACCTGTTTCTCTAGTCAATGATAGATTACCACAAGAAATGAGTAATGAAAAAGTCATTGTTCAGGGTGTTGTTGACGGCTTGATAATCAATGGTAAAAATGGTGAAATCGTTGACTACAAAACGGATAGAGTCAAGAGCGAGGAAGAACTTTGTGAAAGGTATAAAGGACAGATGAGTATATACAAAAAGGCAGCCGAGGAATGCTTCGGACTCCAAAATGTGACTGTAACCCTTTATTCTTTCCATCTTTCAAAAGAAATTTCTATAAAACTTTAAAAAAACTCTTGATTTTTAAAGTGTGTTGTGATAAACTTATTAGGCTATGAAATAAGTACTTGAAAGAGGTGACAATTGTCATGAAACAGGGAATCCATCCTGAGTACAAAACTGTAACAGTTAAATGCGCTTGCGGTGCAACATTTGAAACTCGTTCAACTAAAGATGATTTGAAGGTTGATATCTGCTCAAATTGCCACCCATTCTTCACAGGTAAGCAGAAGCTTGTTGATACAGGCGGACGTGTTGACAGATTTAACAAACGTTACAATCTCTCTAAATAATTTAGATGACATTATGGTGGTACAATTTTTGTGCCACCTTTTGTTTTTTGTAAGGTAATCACTTCTTAAATTTTAGCTACAATTATTTAGTGATTACAAAAGAAGGTACTGAAATGTCAAAAGAATATAGAACAGTAAAAGAATTTAATAGTGACGAATATATTGTAAAGCGTTCCCGATTTATCGGTTACGCTAAACCTGTTGTGTCCGTTGAGGAGGCTAATGCCTTTATTGCTGAAATTAAAGCAAAACATTGGGACGCAACTCACAATGTGTCAGCATACATTCTCCGTGAAGGTGGAATAAAAAGATATTCCGATGATGGTGAACCACAGGGGACTGCCGGTGTGCCTTGCCTAGATGTTCTTGAAAAAGAAAATTTGGTTGATGTCTGTGTCGTGGTAACAAGATATTTCGGTGGTATATTGCTTGGTGGTGGCGGACTTGTACGTGCTTATTCTCACAGCGCAAAAATCGGTGTTGAAAGTGCAAAAATAATTACAATGGCTCATTGCCTTGATATGGCGGTTGAATGTGATTACAACTTTTATGGCAAATTAACTGATTTTCTTTCACGAGAAGAAACAGTTATTCTGAATACTGAATTTACAGATACCGTCAGGGTTATTTTTAGAATAAAAAGTGAAAATAAGGATATTCTCAATGCAAAACTTACCGAATTGAGCAATGGAAAGGTATTTTCGACCGTTATTTCTGAAAAATTCTGCGAATTTTAAATTTTTTCATAAAAAAATAAAGGGTTTTTGTTTTTTATTGCGTATATATAATTAGAGAGGGTTTTTTACCCAGGAAAAGGAGGCATTTAAATGACTGTAAGAGAAAAAATTGAAAATAATGAGAAATTGTTGTTGTCGGATAAAGCATGTCTTAATATTAATTCAAAAGGCAGAATAATTGCAGAAGAAAAATGCTCCTTGAGAACAGATTTTCAAAGAGATAGAGATAGAATTATTCATTCAAACTCTTTCCGTAGATTAAAACATAAAACTCAGGTGTTTTTGTCACCTGAGGGAGACCATTACAGAACACGACTTACTCACACTCTTGAGGTTTCACAGATTGCAAGAACTATTGCAAACGGACTTTCTCTCAATGGTGATTTGACTGAGGCGGTTGCTCTTGGTCACGATTTGGGACACACTCCGTTCGGACATGCAGGGGAAAGAGCATTGAACTCTGTTTTCCCAGGTGGATTCCGTCACTATGACCAAAGTTTGCGAGTTGTTGAAAAACTTGAAAAAAATGGAAGAGGGCTTAACCTTACCTATGAAGTGCGTGACGGTATTGCTTGTCATACACGAGGCAAAGAGGCAGATACTCTTGAGGGCAGAATAGTTAAGCTTGCCGATAAAATTGCATATATTAACCACGATATTGATGATGCTGTCCGTGCTGGTGTTATGTGTGAAGAGGATATTCCTCTTGAAATCCGTAAAGCACTTGGATTTAAAAAGTCAGCAAGAATCAATACAATGGTTCTGAATGTTGTAGAAAATAGTGTGGACGATATTGTTTTCTCACCGGATATTAATGAACCGTTTCTTGAGTTACACTCATTCATGTTTGATAAGGTTTATACAAATCCTGTCTGCAAGGGAGAGGAAACAAAGGCTATTGATATAATTCTTCGTCTTTACGAATATTTCCTTAAGAATCCTGACAGAATTCCTAAGGCATATCATTACATAATTGATGAGGAGGGTGCCGAGAGAGCAGTCTGTGACTATATCGCAGGTATGAGTGACCGTTATCTTCTCGCAGTTTATAAAAATATATTCATCCCTGATTCCTGGGTTGATGTTGGACTTGAGGAGGGGTAGTATTGGCATTATCTGATGATTTTTTACAGGAACTTCGTAATCGTGCCGACATTGAAAGTACTATTTCTTCCTATGTAAATCTTAAAAGGGCAGGGCGTATAAGTAAAGGTCTTTGTCCGTTTCATGGTGAAAAAACAGCATCTTTTACCGTTTATCCTGACACACAGTCGTATTACTGTTTTGGTTGTGGTAATGGTGGAGACGTAATAACATTTATTAAGAATATTGAAAATCTTGATTATATTGATGCTGTAAGATTTTTGGCTGACCGTGTAGGACTTGATATGCCGGATGAGAATAATTATGACAGCACAATGAATAAGCGCCGTCTCAGAATGCTTGAGGCTAACAGGGAGGCTGCAAGATTTTTCCATAATTGCCTTAAAACAAAGGATGGCACAGTAGGTTACAGGTATTTTAAGGACAGGGGACTTACGGACGACACAATCCGTAAATTCGGTTTAGGTTTTGCACCTGATTCATTCAACGCCCTGACAAATTATCTTATGAATATGGGATATACCAAGGACGAGCTTGTATATGCAAACCTTGCAAGACGTTCACAGAAAAACCCCAATAATATTTACGATAATTTCAGAAACCGAGTGATGTTTCCTATAATTGATGTTAAAGGAAATGTTATTGCTTTTGGTGGACGAGTTATGGATGACTCCAAGCCTAAGTATCTTAACACATCGGATACTTTGGTTTATAAAAAGAGTATGGGTGTATTTGCACTTAATCTTGCAAAGAAAAGTGGTAAGGACAGTCTCATATTGTGTGAAGGCTATATGGATGTTATAGCACTTCATCAGGCAGGATTTACGAATGCTGTTGCAGGACTTGGTACAGCTCTTACAAGTGAACAAGCACATCTGCTTTCGCGATATGCATCTGAAATACTTATTTCTTACGATGCTGACGAGGCAGGACAGAAGGCTGCAGCACGTGCACTTACAATATTCAAAAACACTACTGCAAAGATTAAAATCCTTCGTTTAAGTGGTGGTAAGGACCCTGATGAGATAATCAAGAATTATGGTGTTGAAAAAATGAAAACCATAATTACTGGGGCTGCAAATGAAGTTGAATTTGCACTTTTGCGTGAACACAGTAAATATGATTTGGCAAGTGATGACGGTAAACGTCAGTATCTTCAGGCTGCAATTAAAGTACTTTCAAATGTTGGTGCAATTGAACTTGAAATTTATGCTTCCCGAATTGCTAATGAGTTGTCAGTAGCAAAGGAAGTTATTATTTCTGAAGCAAAGCGTCAGGCTAAAAAGAATACTGTTATTCAGCAAAAGAAAGAATTTACAGAAATTCAACGAAAAGAGGATATCCTGGACAAGCTGAATCCTCAGCGTAAGACTTTCTATCGTGCAGCAAAAGCCGAAGAAATGCTTATAGCCCTTGTTATGGCAAATCCGGAATTTCTCAAAGGTATAGATGAAAAACTATCTTATGAGGATTATATAACGGATTTCAATAAGAGAATTTATAAAGCTGTTACGGACAGACTTCGTCAAGGTAAATCAGCTGAAATATCATTTTTGTGTGGTGATTTAACGGAAGACGAAATCAGTGCTGTGGCAAAGATTCAGACAATTTCACACACTCTAAAAAATACGATGGCAGAGTGTTTGGATTGTATAAATGTAATTTCAGAAGAAAAGAATAAGAAAACTCTTAAAGATGTAGATGTGGAAAACATCAGTGATGAGGATTTCTTAAAATTTTTTAAATAACTTTATAAGAAGTGAAGGAGAAAACAATGGAAAATATCGACAAAAAATCAGCCTTAAAATCTTTAGTAGAAAAGGGTAAGGCAGTGGGCAAACTCACTACTCAGGAAATTGATAATGCAATTCTTGAACTTGATATCGAAATGGAAGAACTTGATAAGCTTTATGAACTTATTGAGTCCAATAATATTGAACTTATCGATGACCTTGGTGATATGGCTCACGATGCAATCACTGATGAAACAGATATGGCAAAGAGTGATGACGGTGGAGAAGGCGATTCTAAAACAATCGTAATGGATGACCCTGTAAGAGTTTATCTCAAGGAAATCGGACGTGTGCCACTTCTTACATCAGAAGAAGAAATCGAACTTGCTATCCGTATTAATGAAGATGACAAGAAAGCAAAACAGAGACTTGCTGAGGCAAACCTTCGTCTTGTTGTCAGTATTGCAAAAAGATATGTTGGTCGTGGAATGCAGTTTCTTGATTTGATTCAGGAAGGTAACTTAGGTCTTATTAAGGCTGTTGAAAAGTTCGACTATACAAAGGGCTTTAAGTTCTCAACATACGCTACATGGTGGATTAGACAGGCTATTACACGTGCTATCGCTGACCAGGCAAGAACAATCCGTATCCCTGTTCATATGGTAGAAACAATAAATAAAGTTAAAAAGACAAGCAGTCAGCTCCTTCATAAGAATGGTCGTGACCCATCAGCGGAGGAGATTGCAGAAGAACTTGATATGGCACCTGATAAGGTTCGTGAAATTCTTCGTCTTGCTCAGGAACCGGTTTCACTTGAAACTCCAATTGGTGAAGAGGAAGACAGCCACTTAGGTGACTTTATTCCTGATGATGATGCACTTTCACCAGCAGATGCTGCATCTATTTCACTTCTTAAGGAACAGCTTGCAGAAGTTCTTAAGACACTTACACCTCGTGAAGAAAAAGTCCTTTCACTTCGTTTTGGCCTTGAAGACGGACATCCGAGAACACTTGAAGAAGTTGGTAAGGAATTCAACGTTACTCGTGAACGTATCCGTCAGATTGAAGCAAAGGCTCTCAGAAAACTTCGTCACCCAAGCAGAAGTAAAAAACTCCGCGACTTCCTTGATTAATATCTGAATAAAAAATATCCCTGTACTACTTAAAGTACAGGGAATTTTTTATACCTTTATGTGTTTTTTATTTATCTTTTCTTAGCAGCTTTCTTGGCAGCCTTTTCAGCCTTTAACTGAGCAGCATAAGCTTCAGCTTCAGCTTTTTCCTTAAGAGCTTTTGCTTCGTCTTCAGCAAGTTTTGCTTCATAACGAGCTTTTGCATCTTCATACATTTCTGCAATATCATCAAGATGCTTGTAGTTTTCTTCCTGTTTAACAAGCTTTTCAGCATCAAGATATGGTTTTGCAGCACGCGCAAAGTATGCATGTTTGTCCATTTCAGCTTTTGATGCTTTCTTAGCTTCAGCCTTTTTAGTTTCATAAGCCTTGATGTCAGCCTTGATTGACTTAGCTTTTGCATTGTCTTTAGCCTTTTTAGCATCTTTTAATTCAAGATAGAGAGTCTTGAGCTTGTCATCACAAGCATCTTCAGTATCAAAGAGTTTTTCGAGTTCTGTAAAGTCAGGCTGAACAAGCTCTTCGTTTGCGAAGTATTTGTTAAGAGCTTTACAAGCAGACTCCTTGTTTCTTGCAACCTCAAGAGCAAATTTACGCATTGCTTTTTCATCGTTTGTAGATTTTGGCATTGCCTTTGCAGCAGCAATTTCACTCTTAATCTCATCAGCAGTCATAAGTTTAAGACCATGAAGTCCTGCACTGTAGATTTCCTTTTGAACATTGTACTGGTATCTGAAAACATCTGTTGAAAACTTATCAAGTTCTTCACATACAAATTTAGAAATTTCGATTTCTTCGTTGAAGTTGAAATCATCTTTATATGCTTTCTTAGCAGCCTTTTTAGCAGCCTTGTCTTTAATTGACTTGTATGATTTTTTATCAAGGGCCTTTGGCTGTTTTGTTGCCATTTCTCTTGCATTTCTGATAAGGTCGATACCTTCAACAAGTTTACCGTCATCAACGATTCCGTTACCATAGTCTTCGAAAAGAGCGCGAACCTGAAGAACACGAATAACTGATTTCTGTTTTCTTTCGTTGAAGTCATACCAAAAATATGGAATAACGTTCATAAACGCACCAACAGCTGCAATGATAATGAGTGAGTGCATAAGAGGAAGGAATACGTCAAGGTCATATAACGCTGAATATGGGTTAGCATAGTTGTTCTGACCTGCTTCCAACTGTTCTGCAAGAATCTGACCAACTGTTTTCCCGTCACCGAGCATACGGTTAAGAACCTCGGGGTCTGCAGTTACTTTCTTAGCCATTTCTGCTGTAATGCCGCCTCTTTCATAGATAACAGGAAGAACAGCTGATGTACCAAGAGTGATGATTGTACCGATTGTAGCAACAGCAGAGAACATACCGTCGATTCTTTCACCAGTCTGATACTGCTGATAGTCACGGATGTCGGCCTGAATTGTAGGGTTAAGGATATGCGCAAATGAACCCATCAAAGCATTGAGGTACAAGCATCCCATAACAAGCCAGATTGTAAGGTTGTTGATTTCCTGAGTGAAAGGAAGCATCATAAGGATGAAGCAAACATTCATAATGTTTGTAACAACAAGAACGGCTTTCTTACCCCATTTTCTGATACAGAAAGGAGCAGCAATCATACCCCAGAGAGAAGCGTTACCATAAAGAGTAACAACAAGACCATAAACATTACCTGAGCAAGCACCACCATAGTTGTAAAGCCAGTTAAGAATGTTTGCGTAAGCTGATTCAAGGAATCCAATCCAACCTGCAAGTGAGATAATCCAGAAATATTTATTCTTAGCAACTGCACGAAGAGCATCGCTGAATTTAATCTGAACAACATGAGTTCTTGCCTGGACGATTTTTTCCTCAGTGTGTTTGTAAACAACGATACAAAGAAGAATACCGCCAACAGCAAGAATAGGGTAGAGGAATCTGTAAACACGGATATCTGTTGTGTTTGTGTGGAAAATATTCTGAGCAATAATTGGTGTGAAAAGGTTTACAACTGTTGGAGCGAATGAATAAACAACGCTCTTGATTGATGCAACGTCGGCTCTTTCCTGTGTGTTAGGAGAAAGAACGTGAATAAGGTTTTCATATCCATCATAGAAGAAGTAGTAGATGAAGTTCAATGCAATATTCAGGACGAGAATCAATGCGCATTTAGCGACATAATCTTTTTCTCTGCCGAAAATCATACCTTCACCAACGATATAACTTAACTTGTCGTATGGGAACCATACTATCAAGTTACAAATGATGGCAGAAGGAATAGCCATTGTTACTATGTATGGACGATATTTACCTGCTTTATTTCTTGTGTTATCGATAATGTTTGCACGGATTCCTGTGAAAGGAATATTAACAAGAATAGCGATAACATAAAGCAAATACATATCTGTCGCACCAACACCAAGTGTTGAGGAGATGAGTGTATTACCCATAGATAAAAGACATGCGTTACCTAATGTGATAATCATGTACGCGCCGATACCACCGCCAGAGTATGCAGCAATTTCTTTGTAAGGCATATATCTGCCCTTCGGTGGTGTTTTCCAATGGGTTTTGACCATGTCAACACCGTTTCTAACTGTTTGAGTTAAATTCATTTTTCGCACTCCTTATGTGTATTTTTACAAGTAAAAATTATATCATAATTTAAATGTATAATCAATCAAAAATATAAATTTTTAACAAAAAATGAACACGATAAGACGTTTTTTGTTAATATATAACAAAGTGTACATACTAAAAATGTCTATTTTCACTATATTATTTGGCAAAAATCAAATAAAAATCAAAAAATAATATTGACAAAAAGTATTTTAAGGAAGATAATATTAATACAATGTAATATGTAATGACATATTCGGTAGGTAAGGCTACCACAGGGATACGGATTACTGCCGCAAAATGGTGGAGACACTATGAGTTGGTCAGCAAGTCACATCGAAAAAACAAGGTGTGATTTAATGTAATTTCATCGCCCTGCGAAGCTAAAGCTTGAACGAAATGCAAGGGATTATTGACTGCATTTTTGCGTTCTTGCGAAATGCAGTTTTTTATTTTAAAAGGAGTGAAATTTGTGGACACGTACCGAAGTACAATAGCGAAACCCCCGAGTATTAATGCGGACTGTGTCTGCATTGCTTAAAACACTCGCCGAGTTTCACAAACCCATCTTTATAAAAAGGAGTTGTGAAAAATGGAAACCTTTGAAATCTTAACCGAGCTTCTGCACAATAAAAAGTGGAAGGAACTAAAGGAAATTCTTGACGAAATGAATGAGCAGGATATTGCCGAGCTTTTCATGGAACTTGAAGAACGAGACCTGACACTTATTTATCGTCTTCTTAACAAAGAATTGGCTGCGGAAGTTTTTGTAAACATGGAGCCTGAATATCAGGAACAGCTTATTCGTGCTTTCAGTGATACGGAGCTTCGAGAAGTGCTTGATGAACTTTACGTGGATGACGCCGTTGACCTTATTGAGGAAATGCCGGCAACACTTGTAAAGCGTATTTTGAAACATACAGACCCTGATACACGTAAGAGCATTAATGAAATTCTTAAATATCCTGAGGATTCAGCAGGTAGTTTGATGACTATCGAGTATGTTGACCTTAAAAGGGGAATGACCGTCGCTGACGCATTTACAAGAATACGCAGAACTGGTGTTGATAAAGAAACAATTTATACATGTTATGTAACTGACAGCAAAAGAAAACTGAAAGGTTATGTAACAGTTAAGGATTTGCTTCTTGCTGACGAAAGCGCTGAAATTCGTGAGGTCATGGAGGATAATGTAATCTCTGTAACCACATATGAGGATAAGGAAGTCGTTGCAGATATTTTCCAGAAATACGACTTGGTTGTTTTGCCGGTTGTTGACGGTGAAAATCGTCTTGTTGGTATTATTACAGTCGACGACGCTATCGACGTTTTGCAGGAAGAAATTACAGAAGATATGGAATTGATGGCAGGTATTACTCCTACTGATAAGCCATATCTCAAAATGGGTGTTTTTGAAAACTTTAAAAAGCGTATTCCATGGCTTATGCTTTTGATGGTTTCTGCAACATTTACCGAAAGAATTATCACTCATTTCGAAGGCGCCTTGACTGCTTGTGTTGCTCTCACAGCATTTATCCCTATGCTTACAGGTACTTGTGGTAACTGTGGTAATCAATCCTCATCAACAATCATTCGTGGTCTTTCATTGGGTGAAATTGAATTCAGAGATACTTTTAGAGTTGTTGTCAAAGAGTTTTTGATTGCACTGGCTTGTGGTATTGCACTTGCTGTTGTCAATTTCGCAAAACTTATGATTTTTGATAACAGTATCACTTGGCAAATGGCATTGGTTATAAGTGTTACAATGATTTGTGCAGTTGTCTTTGCAAAGGTTGTAGGCTCTGTCCTGCCGGTAATTGCAAAAAAAATAGGTTTTGACCCTGCTGTAATGTCAAGCCCGTTTATTTCAACGATTGTCGATGCAGTAACTCTTTTAATCTATTTTGCAATCGCATCATCAGTATTGAATTTATAAAATTATGGCGGTGAGCTTAATGGCTTACCGCCGTTTTATATTGACTTGCCTTGTTGTATGATATATTATAAAAATATAAGATAATAATTATAGCTTTGTGGAGTAAGAAATGAAACTAAAAGATTTGTATTATCGTGTAAAATATCGTTCAATAAGGACTAAAAACGGTGCCGTAGGGATAATTTGTACTGCTAATAAAAAGAAAAATGATTTTGATAAGAAAGTTGATGAATTGAGTAAAACTACGGTCGCTTGTTATAAAACAAATTCTCAAGTAATTAATTACATTAAAGAAAAATATAATTTTCAGAAAGTAGAGATTTCGGATGAAGAACTTGAGAATTATAAAGTGAATTATATTTTAGGCAAACATCCTGAACTTTTAACAAATTCACAAAAAGGTTATCCGCAAAATGCGAGTCGGTAAACAATTCTTAGAATTCACGAGCATAATGAAAAAGTGTTTGAAGAAGCGAGAAACTTTCCGTTTGAAGAACTTAATTTGGATATTGAAATGTATAAAATGATTTGTTCTTTAGAGGACGATATTGAGCTTGAGTTCAGAATAATTGCTGATAACACAAATGATGAAATTTTTGGTAGTGCATCAATGACAAATGCTAAACATACTGAAACAGATACAAGAATTGTTCACAGTATTCTTGATGATATATCCATATATAAAGGTGTAAAACAGGAAGATATTGATAGTAAATCAATGAAATTTGTATGTTATGCATCTGCTGTCTTGCATAATGAATAAAAAATAAACCCTAAGTTCCTAAAAGGAAACATAGGGTTTTTATTGTCTTACTTCTCAAAATTATAACTGTCTATAATTTTTGCGATTTCGTGCTCAGCAACCTCAAAAAGACGTTTACCAAGGTTTGTGTAATATTCATCTTTACCTTCACCACAGAGCATAGCAAATGAAACGCCAATGTTTTTGGAGATTTCAACAGCTTTTCGAACAGCTAGGTAATAGAAACTATATTCAGCAGCATCATCAAGTCTGTCGTAGAAAACAGCAGCCTTTTTAATTACTGTATCATATAAAGCATTAACTGCAGTGTTTGACAAAAGGGTAGCAGGAAGAAGGTGGTTAATGCAGTATTCAGCAGTGAAAATGAGAAGAACTTTAATATGATACATATCGTCTTCATCACGTTGAATTTCACCAACTTCTGCTTCAAGCTGTGACAAAAGACTTGGCTCATCAACAAAAATTTCAGCAAGATGCTTGCCTAACTGTTTTGCTTTTAATATATTACCGTTGTTTCTGTGCTTTGTCATTTCTGCAATAACAGCAAGTTCGCCAGAAATCTCTGCAGGAGCATCGCTATCTGTAAAAATTTTCATATCACTATCATCAAAGAGCATTTTTAACCCTCCTTATCCTATGTATCAATAATATCTTATTCAGCAGCTTGCTGAGAAGCTAATTTCTTCTGTAATCTTTTTTGCTTTGATTTGTATGTGAGTAATGCATGTAAGCAGTCACCAGGTGTTGAGTAATCACCCAATGAAACTGTGTATTCGTTGTAAAGTCCGTGGAAATCACTACCACCGGTTGCAAGAATCTTATGCTTTGTTGCATATTTCTTGAGAGTAGCCTGTTCTTCCTCATTAGCACTTGGATGGAAAACTTCGATTCCGTCAATGCCATATTCAATATAGTCATCAAGAATATCAACACAACCACTCTTGACAGGGTGAGCAAGAATTGTAATACCACCGGCAGTATGGATAGCATCAATAACGTCCTTTACATTTTCATACTTTGGAACAACAAGAATACTGTTTTCACTTTCCTTAGTGAAAAGAGCTTTGTAAACATCACCATTGAAGGAGTCGGCATATCCGCATTCAATAAGTGCCTGCATAATGTGCTTTTTATAAAGGTTAGTTGAGCCTGTTGCACATTTCATAATAAATTCTGTTGTGATTGGAAAACGTTTAGCTGTTTGGAGCATCATAAAGTGACCTGCTTTTTTACGAGCAAGGGAGTTTCTTTTGCAAAGACCTTCAAGCATATCTGGAGAGTCAGCAAGATAACAAAGAATATGTACATTTTTATTATTATTCTCATCTGTTGCAGATAATTCCACACCGGGAATAACCTGAATACCTTGACGTGCGCCAATTACCTTACCACGAACAGTTCCTGCAAGGCAGTCATGGTCTGTGATTGCAATAGTTTCAAGACCTTTTTTCTTTGCAAGTGAAATAAGGTCTTCAATGCCCAATGTTCCATCCGATAATCTTGTGTGACAATGTAAATCTCCGCTCAAAACAAAACCCTCCAAAATAGGTGTAAAAAAGTGTATAATAACCTCAATATATAATACAAGTATACAGTGTTTTTGTGGAAAAATCAAGAAGATAAGGAAATTTAATTTTAAAAATGTAAAAACAGCATGTTTTTTGTGATAATAGTAAAAATATTACATTAAATTTCGTTTGTATGCACAAAAGAAAACCACCTGAAATTTCAGGTGGCTTAGTTTTATTAATTATTTAAGATACTTTCCGTATTTTCTGTGGTTGTTAAGGTAACCGATAAGCAGTAGAAGGAGAATAGGTATAAAGAAAACAATTATAAAGAGAACAGTGAGTATTATAATAGGAAGTCCTTTTTTACTGTCTTTAACCGTTGTTGGTTTCTGTGGTGGGTCAGGCTGAGGACCAACTTCATCACCTTCATATACCGGCATAATCGGCATAATTGCATCATATGATGGGATTCCTGCGTTGTAAAGTAAAGGTTCAATAATTCCACGAACAGTGTCAGAAACTCTGACAAGCTTTTTAAGTGGAATATGTAATACCTTAACAATAGAGTCAATGATGTTGATAAGACCGATTGCAATCTTGTATTCATTGTCATCAGGTGTGTAGAGATTCTTACCACCATAGAGGTTAAGCACAAGGTCAACTATAAAGTCAACTACACTCTCATCCTTAATATCAGCATAATCTTCTTTTTTAAGACCTGTTTCAGCACGAGTCCAGTTACCAACCGTGCCAATTGTGAGCTTGTTAAGGAATTTGAAAACAGGCTTTAAAATCCAACCGATTTTGTAGCTGACATTCTTTCTGATACTGATTGCAGTTGCCATATCAGCAAACTTATCAATATCATCACCAGCAGCCTTGATAACATCTCTAATCATACCAATAATATGGTCAGAAAGGAAAGTCTGTAAATCTTTGCCATGTGTGTCAAACTTAACAGGCTCTGTTACAAGGTCAGTAGTTGTTGTGACAACATTGTTATCAGCGTCAAAAACAACTGTTCTTATTGTTCCGGGATAACCAACTGTTGAAGCAGTTGAAATATCATAGAAGTAGTTTCCTTTAGGGCTTACGTGCTTATCAATATCGTGTACGTGAGTGTGACCGGTAAGCATAAACTGAACACCTAAGTCTGCAAGCTGTTCACGACGAATTTCATAGTCACCCATCATATCGCCACGACCAATAATTTCGTACATAGGAGATGGAGCAATAAGTGGGTGGTGGGTCATTGCAACAATGAACTGGTCGTTTGCCTTTGCATCGGCAATCTGTTCTTTAATCCATTCAAAAAGCTCGTCGGAAAAACCACTTTTGCCATTTAAATTTGTGTCATCATTAAGAGCAAAAAGTCTGTAACCATCCTGCAGTTGGATAATGTATGACATGCTCTGTCTGTGAACGGCAATAGCTTCGTCAGGACCGAATTCTTTGTATAAGTCAAAAAGTTCTTCACGTTTTGCAGCGGGAACAGGAACTCTTTCGTCTTTTACATACTTGTGAGTTTGACCGTCCCACTTGTAGTCGTGAGTTGCTGTGAGAACATAAACTCTCTTGCCTTTTTCTTTGAGACCACGAAGCATTTCAATGAATTCGTGATGAGAATCAAAGTCACCATTACTTGTTGTGTCACCTGAGAGGAGAACGATATCAGTTCTGTCATCCTTTGCAATCTGTGCAAAGGCTGCTTCAAGCATTTCAGCAGCCTGAGCTAACAAAACGCCACTTTTATTGTTTGCGATTTCATAAGCTTCACCGGATATGCCGAGTTTCTTTGAATAGTAATGTGTATCGGTAATAACCGTTACAGTAAGTGGATTTCTCATAAATTACCTCTTATCTTAAGGTTCGCTTCTGTTCACCTTACTTTATTATCAATTTCTTCTTTAAGCATAGCAGTAAAGTCATCGAAGCTCATTGAACCAATGTCACCCTGACCACGTTTGCTTACTGAAACTGTACCGTCTTCAACTTCCTTGTCACCAACGATAATCCAGTAAGGGAGCTTCTGAAGTCTTGATTCACGGATTTTGTAGCCTGTCTTTTCGCTTCTGTCGTCAACAGTAACACGCATA
>CALBQZ010000085.1 GCA_937899735.1 uncultured Clostridia bacterium
CTGATATGGGAACCACCGCCAACATTTACAGTCACATTGACAGTGAAAGCAAGAAAGCAAGTGCGATGGCGATAGGTTCTGCGTTGGGATAAAAGAGAAAACTCCTTGAAGGATAAAACCTTCAAGGAGTTAGCGCGAACGATTTAATCGTCATACTCAATGTAATCCGGTGCCCAGTCAGGCCAAGGCTGGTAATGCTTGTTACGGCGATTACTGTTATGGATTTGTTGGTGAGTCTTGTGCTTGGGATTCAACTGATTCGAATGATTATCACGGTTGGCCTTGTAAGCTTTATTGTTGGGGTTATTCTGATTTGCCCAATTATCAAGTTGTTCTTTCGAATGAGTCTTACCCGAAACTTTCTTGCCCATATCATAGCTCCTTTCTGAGCCAAAAATATCCTTGCAGTCGTTCTGACGGTGCAAGGATAGAAAGAATTTAACTATGGTTTATCACTTTACACGCATCAAAACAAAACCAATGGATAAAATCCTTGGCTCGTAATTATGGTGTAAAGCAATGAAAAAATAAGGGATCTACTATAAGACCGCACAATTACTTTCTTGAACTTATAACGAGAATTGAACTAAGATCAATATTTTCATTGGTTCACGAATGTCTAATAAGTGATCAAGATTTCCCCGACCATTTTTATAGCCTCGTCCTATAAAGAATAAGTGTTGAAAATATATAAGCTCACTTATTAAATTAATTATATCACAGGCAGTAATAAAAATCAATCCATAACAAAAGAAAACAACCGCAATCCTAAGATTACGGTTGTCCTTGGCGGAGACGGCGAGATTCGAACTCGCGGGGGATTGCTCCCTAACTGATTTCGAGTCAGCCCCGTTATGACCACTTCGATACGTCTCCGTATATGTTAAACTCCCGAAGGAGTATTAACGCAAATATTCAGTTTTATTAGAATTCTCGTTAGAACTCTGGATGATGCGGCGATGGGCAGATGCCCGAAAACCGCATGATTAAAGGCTTTTTAGAAGATAGACTTCCGTTTAGCGAAGAAGATTTCGAGTGCGGACCCTTCAACCACTTGGGTACATCTCCAAAATTACTTGATTATTTTATCAAATGAATATTACATTGTCAATAAAAAACAGTAGGGGTTAACCTACTGCTTTTACTTTTTATATATGGTCTTTATATCTCTCTGCTGTGATTATTCCGTCTTCAACATTTAACTTGCATATTCTTGCGTTTCTTGCGTCAAAAGCATTTGCGTTTAATCCATCATTATAGTCACGAGCATGGTAAATTGCATACCATTGACCGTCTTCCTTAATCATTGAGTGATGACCTGTGCCTTCTTCAAATTCATTTGCTTTAAGAACTGGGTGATATGTGTTATCGTCAGGATATTTTTCAAATTTAATCTTAGTAAGGTCTGTTTCATCTGTTTTTGCCCTTGCGTAACCGATATAATATGTTGGTTGTTCAAAACAGTTTCCTGAATACATAAGATACTGCCAGCCACCCTCCTTGAAGTAGAAAGCACCTTCAATTGTATGCCAGTGCTGACCCTTTTTATATCTGTCACGACGATAAATATCTTCGTCAAGAGTAGGCTCAACGACTAAAACAGGATTCCCTGCAGGAGTAAATGGGTCAAGCATTTTGTCAACATAAATGCAAGTACCGATTCTTTCTCCCTCAAATCTATTAGCGGAATAGAAAAGGAAAAGACCAGCCTCATTCTGCACAATGTGTGAATCAATTGAGAATGGATGAAGAATCTGTTTTGTACCTTTAAAAGGTCCAAGTGGGTTGTCAGCAACTGACACATGCATAGCGCCTCTGTGACCACCCTTATCAGGGGTGTCGTTGTAAATCTCAATTGAATTGTACATGTAGAATTTACCATCTATTTCAATAACACTCGGTGCCCAGAATGAATCGTGGTTAGGTACAGTCATAACAACACCATAATATTCCCAACCATCAAAAAGATTGTCTGAATGATAGGCATAAACAGCATCATGACCTGTAACATAGATGTAATATCTTCCATTTGATTTAAGAATATATGGGTCTGCCTGACCAGCATAGTGTGATTTATCAACCTTCAATAAATGCATAAAGATTTCCTCCAAAAGCATAACTTTTACTCTTGAATTATATAATTTTCATTCAACCTTTTCAATAGTAAATGTTGAAAACCCTTCTTTATATTCCACTATTTGGAGTATTAACAAGACCAAAAACCTCTGTTATACTGTGTATGCATATATGCAGAAAGACGAGGTGACTATGAATAAATTCATATCAATACTTTTAACTCTTATAATTATTTTATCACTGCAGATATTACCGGTTGAAACTTATGCAGCGACAATGACTTCACAAGCAGGTATTGTTGCTCTTTCAAGCGGTAGGCTTAACGTGAGAGATTCTGCATCAACCAATGGTGCGGTTCTTACAAGTCTTGCTAATGATAGCTATATCACATTAATTTCAAAGTCAGGTAATTGGTATTATGTTGAGTATTCTGACGGGAAATTCGGCTATTGTCACAAGAACTACATTAAACTTGATTCGGGAAAAACAGCAAAGGTCAATACTCAGTTAACTTCACTAAATGTGCGTAGTGGCGCAGGCGCAGGATATTATATAAAAGATTCTGTAAAAAAAGGTGAGATAGTAATTGTTCTTTCTGATTCAAATGGGTGGAGCAGAATTCTTTATGATGGAACAAAAATAGGTTATGTGAGTAGCCAATATCTTGCAATAAATTCAAATCAGAACTACTCTAGGATTTCTTTGTCCGTTCCAAGTTACAAGCAAACAGATTCACGATGGGCAAATGTTATAATTGGAAACTCGGGTAAGACTATCGGTAAAATTGGTTGTGCTACAACAGCTATTGCTATGATGGAGTCCTATAGAACTGGAACAACAATTTACCCTGATGCAATGTCAAGAAAATTGAGTTATTCATCAAACGGTAATGTATATTGGCCAAGTAACTATGTTGCTATAACAAACAGCTCAGGATATCTTCAAAAAATATACCAGAAACTTAAAGAGGGTAAACCTGTAATGTTTGGTGCAAAGAAATCAAATGGTTCACAACATTGGGTTGTAATTACAGGCTATAACGGTGGAGATACTCTTTCTGCTTCAGGCTTTTTAATAAATGACCCAGGTACAAAATATCGAACAAACCTTCAGCATTTGCTTAACGAATACCCTGTAGTTTATAAGTATTTTTACTATTAGAATTAATGTCGTATCAAGACAAACTGATACGGCATTTTTCTTTATTTTTCAACATATTGATAATATATGTTGAATTTGAAAATAACAAAAATCAACAATATTTTTCTTTGTGTTCTATATCATATTTCCCTATTGAAAAAGAGAAAAAAGTATGATAAGTTTAACTAAAAAATTAACTCGGTGTTCAGTATTGAGTTTTTTGTTTATTTTCCCGAGGTGGCGTAATTGAAAAAACTAATTTCTTTAATTCTTACCACAATAATGTTATTGAGCTCTGTTTCTATCGGGCTTATTTCTTATGCATATAATGACAATTATAAATTATATAATTTTTCAGAGGATTTAGCAGACCTTATCCGTGAGTATAGCGTGGTTAATGTAAGTGATGAGGAGTCTTTTAGGGAAATCATCGATAATAGTAGTAAAGTGTTTAGCGCTACAAATTATGCAGATGGAACAGATTTTTATCAGAATTTGTTTGAAACAAGAAGACTTATTGTAAAATCCAGTGAGAAAATTGATTATCATGGTGCGGTTGATTGTGTAAGCGGATACAATGACTTGTATGTTTTACAGTATGATAGTGACGTTGAAGCCGAAAAAGCATATGAGTATTATCTCACATTACCGTGTGTTGAATATGTTGAGGCAGATAGAATTATGACTGCACAAGGTGATATTGAGTTTTCTGACGAATTTATTCCTGAAATTATTGACCCTGAAGTATCTGCATCGGAGATTATGGATGCACTAAGCAGCAAGATTGGCTTCAGCGATATTAGAGATATTCTCGCAGAGAGAATCCAGGATGACTATGTTGAAGTTGCCGTTATTGATAGTGGTGCAGATATGGACCATGATTTACTTAAAGATAGGGTAATCGAAACCGGAATTAATTTCAGTGGTTCAGGTAACCTTAACAGTTGCGAGGATGATTATGGACATGGTACTCATGTTGCAGGTATAGTTGCATCAAATACACTTGATAATGTAAAGATTAAACCGTATAAGGTGCTTAATGATATGGGTAAAGGCTCATTAAGTGCGATTGCTGCTGCAATAGATTTAGCGGTTGCTGAGGGCGCTGATGTTATCAATTTAAGTCTTACAGCAAAAGGCGAGAGTGCAACAGTTACTCAGTCTATTGACAATGCTGTTGCTAAGAATGTTAATGTTGTTGTTGCTGCAGGAAATAATAAAGCAGACCTTGACCGTGTTTATTACACTCCAGCATGTGTTGAATCTGCAATAACAGTCAGTGCAACTGATAATTTAGATAAACTAGCTAATTTTTCAAATTATGACGGACCAATCGATATTGCTGCGCCAGGAACTGATATTAAGAGCAGTTATCTTAATAATGCTTATGCAATACTCAGTGGTACATCTATGGCAGCTCCTCAGGTTGTTGCTGGTCTTGCTATTGTTAAAAGCGTTTTTCCTGATTTACTAGCATCGGAAGTTGAATCTAGACTTGAAGACTATTGTATAAAATTATATGAAAATCCAGGTGAAAATCATTTCGGTGCAGGCTTACTTTTTATTAAGTATTTGCTTGATGAAAAGCCCACTACATCCAGTCCAACTTTCAGTGTTGATAGTTGTTCTTTTTCAACAAATTTTGATTTAGAAATAACTTGTGCTGAAGAAAATGCAACAATCTACTACGGCGTTGGCAGAATTGGTGATGGGGATGTAACTGATTGGATTAAATTTGGTGAATATACAGAGCCTATTAAGATTTCAGTTGACACCAGAATAGCAGCATTTGCTGTTGGAAAGGGAAAGAATCCAAGTCAGGTTGTCACGGCTACTTATGATAGAACTGTTGATAAAGAAGAGGATAACTATGAAATTAACACATTAGGCTATATTACAGCTTATTATGGAAATGAAACAGATTTGATAGTGCCTGATATAATAAACGGGAAAAAAGTTAAAGGTATTGCATCTTCAGCTTTTGAAGATGATTTTAGAATTAAAACAGTTGTTCTACCTGATTCAGCTACAAAGATTAATAGCAAAGCATTTAAAGGCTGCTCTGCACTTGAGTTTGTTTGCGGAAACGGTATTACTGAAATAGGAACAAGCGCTTTTGAACTTAGTTCAATAGCATCACTATATTTTCCAGAGCTTACAACTATTGGAAACAAAGCGTTTTATGAGTGCTTACAGTTAACTACAATTGTAATGCCAAAACTGGAAAAAATAGGTGATTATGGATTTCAAAAAACTCCTGAATTAACTGAAGTCATGTTTGAAAGCTTATTAGAAATAGGTGCATCTGCTTTTTCTGAATCTGGGGTGAAGTCAGTAAGTTTTCCTAATGTGACACTTGTTGGTATGAATGCTTTTGCATCATGTGAAAACCTTGTTTCCGCATCAATGCCTAAACTTACCGAACTCAGTATTGGTGTGTTTAAGAATTGTACTGAATTAAAATCTGTTGATATGGATATGCTGACTAAAATAGGAGCAAATTCATTCAGGAATACTGGTTTGGAGAAATTTTTTGGCAGATTTGTTGAGTCAGTAGGTAATTATGCTTTTGCTGAGAGTGCTTTCCTTGCTGAAGCTATTTTGCCTATGGTTACATCAACCGGAACAAATGCGTTTTTAGATTGTTCTGAGCTTCAGGTTGTAATGCTCCCATCATTGGTTGAACTTAACAACAATAGCTTTTATAACTGTCAAAAACTTAAAATGCTTTATTTACCTGCGGTTAAAACTGTAGGTACAACAGCGTTTAAGCAAAGCTCGATTGAATATATAAGATTTAATTGTGTTGAGGAAATTAAGAGCCTTCCTGAAACATTAAAAGGTATCGTTTTACCAAGTTCAACAACATCAATAACTGCAAAAGTACCTACAACAGATTTTATCGTTTATAGCTACGAGAACACTTATGCTCATCAGTTTGCAATTGATAATAATAAGGATTTCCATACAGTTCCTGCTCTTCTTTATGAAACAATCGAACAGTTTAATTCTGACGATACATATATAGTTGTTTATGCTATGGGTTTTGACTGCAGTTATCGATGGTATAAAAATAGTGTAGTTTCCAATGCCGGTGGTATACCAATTGATGGCGCAAATCACTTTTATTATAAACCTGCAGTTGAAGACGAAGCAGCGTCTTACTATTGTGTAATAACAAGTACTGACGGAACAAATACGAACTCAATTACTACAAATCCGATAATTAATGCACCTGAATTAAGACCAGCGGACTTGACAGAGTACAGTAAGGTGTTAGAAAAGGTTGAAGCTATTGATAGAGATTCAGCAGACGAAGAACTGCTTAAAGAAATCGACGCTTTATTAAGAATTGAGGTTTCAAATCTTAAGTATGATAGTCAGAATATAATTGATTCTATCGTGGAAGAGATTGAGATTATCTTAGAAGAATTAGAAAACGGTTTCTTGCTTGGTGATGTAAACCACGACTATAAAATAAGTGCATATGATGCACGTTTGGTTTTGTGTTATGCATCGGGTAACGTAGAAATGTCAAAGCGTCAACAAAGAGTTTCTGATATAAATGGTGATGGGCAGGTAACTGCTGTGGATGCTCGTTTGATTTTAATGGAAGTCATCGAATTACAAGAAATGAAGCCTTGAGTTTTACTCAAGGCTTTTTGCTATAATTGTGCTATTATTTTTTGCATGTTTTCGTCGGAGTATTCGATTTCAGATGAGTACATCCGTGTATATTCTATAATATCTTCAAAACTCAATTCACCATATTTAAAAATGTGGTATTTCAATATTTCTGAGATGAAAAACACGCTGAAAACTGAAAATTTAATCGTATCGGCATTGTTGTCATTAAAACTACGGTATATAAAATATATGAGTAATTTTTCGAGAACCATTATATATGCTTCAGGAATATCTATGTGATTAAAAATCACAGTTTTCATATCACATAAAAGATTTGTCCAACTATCATCAAGTCTTTCAAGTGAAAGATAAAAATCAATCCATTTGTTGAAATCTTTTTTAGGTAATTCAATATTATTTTCTTGTAATAAACATAATATTCTTTCTTCAAGGGTTTGTTCCTTGTTTTGCAACTTGTTTAAAATGTTTTGTTTATATTCGAAAAAGTCATTTTTATCTTTTTTGTTAGCATCATCGAAAACAATTAACTCAAATCTGTCCTTTTGTGAGAGGATAATTCTTCCTGCTTCTTCACAACAAAGTCCCAATCCGATCTCCATTTCGTTATCGTAAAAGTTTCTGAAACGTGGATGGTCACTGCAAACTTGACAAAGTGCATCTTCGCCTAGGTTTAGGATAATTTCACAAAGATTATTGTCGTTTAAAAAAACACAGCGACCTTTTCCGTCAAGATTAAAAAAGGCACATTCATCCGTTACTGTAATATCTCTTTTTAATCTTTCTCCAAAATGTCCATCAATTTCCTGATAGTATTCATATGTATCTTCGTCAATGTCAATTTCCCAACCAATACAGCAGTTGTGATGGCACTTTTCAGCAATACATTTGAATTGGTTATAGTAATTTGGAACAACAACTTTCATACCATTTCTCCATATCATTGATAATAACATTATAAATTATATCATTTATCTTTTCAATGGCGAATACTAATGTTTTTGCAGTCTTGATAAAGGAATGGTATTATGTTAGAATACAGAAAAAACTTTTTGAGGTGCAATATGACTTTATTGCTTGTAATTATTTACATAGTTTTTGTTTCTTTAGGGTTACCTGACTCTTTGTTTGGAGCTTCTTGGCCTGTAATACATCTTGATTTTGGGATAAATGAAAGTTTTGCATCCATTTATGGCATCATAACAGGGGCTTGTACAGGTGGTGTAAGCTTTATTTCAGGTAAACTTATAAGGAAATTCGGCACAGGTAAGGTTACACTTTTTTCCACATTGCTTACAGTTGCAGGTCTCTTCATAATGAGCTTTTCACCCAACATTGTTATAATGATGCTTGGTGCAGTTGTGTTGGGTTACGGTGCAGGTGTTATTGATACTGCCCTTAATAACTTTATTTCACTTCATTACAAATCACAGCATATGAATTGGCTTCACGCTTGTTGGGGAATTGGTGTTACTATAAGTCCATTGATTCTGTCAACCCTTTTAACAGATGATACAGGCTCTTGGCGCAATGGTTATCGTGTAGTTGCACTTTTACAGTTATCAATTGGACTCATAATTGCATTGTCTCTTAACAAGTGGAAAATTATTAAGGAAGATTTTTCAGCTGAAGAATCAACTCAACAGCAAAAAGGCCTTTTTGAAATATTAAAAATCAAAGGTGTTGTACCAAGTATTCTTTCACAAGGCCTTTATTGTAGCATGGAATTTACAATTGGCACTTGGGGAGCATCATACCTCGTTAATGTACATTTATTATCACCAGCCGAGGCTGCAAAATGGATTTCATTGTATTTTTGCGGAATAATGGTAGGACGAGTTATTTCGGGCTTTATTTCCATGAAAGCATCAGATAACACTATGATTCGTGGTGGCATTATTGTTTCTTGCTTGGGTATGATTTTATTATCATTACCACTAGGCGAAGTTGCTTTCTATGGCTTGCTCCTCATTGGTATCGGTTTTGGACCAATATTCCCAAGTATTCTTCATAGTGTTCCTGACAGATTTGGTGAAGAGTATTCAGCCGATATAACAGGCTTCCATATGGGTGGTGCATACGGTATTGGCTTCGGTGTACAGCTTGTATTCGGTTTTGTTGCAACTGCAACAACATTTAAAATCACAACATTTGTTTTATTGGCACTTGTTGTTGTACTCTTTATAGTAAATGAAGTAACAATTTCTATGGTAAGAAAAAAATAATTTATGCTGAAGTACATATAATAATCAAAAAAAGGACGTGATTATATGTGTACTTCAGTTTCGTTATTAACGAAAAATCATTACTTCGGCAGAAATCTGGATATGGAATTTTCATATGGTGAAAATGTGATTGTAACACCTCGCAAGTATCCATTGAAATTCCGTATGGCAGATGAACTAAAAGAGCATTTTGCAATTATTGGAATGGGGATTGTGGTTGATGATTATCCCTTGTACTACGATGCCACAAATGAAAAAGGATTATCAATTGCAGGCCTTAATTTTCCTGTAAGTGCAGTTTATTATGATTCGGTTGAAGACAAGAATAATATAGCTGCATTTGAATTAATACCTTGGATTTTAGGCCAGTGTGCAACGGTTGATGAGGCAAGAGATTTGCTTATGAATACCAATGTTATTGATATGGATTTTAATAAAAAATATAAATGCGCATCGTTGCATTGGATGATAAGTGATAAGGATTATTCAATTACTTTGGAATGTGTGCAGGAGGGTATGGAAATATACTATAACCCTGTTCATGTGTTGACCAATAATCCGGAATTTCCAATGCAGATTTTTAATTTGAATAACTATATCAATATTACACGAGAAGAGCCTGAAACTAGATTTGCTGAGGGATTTGATTTAAATAAATACAGCAGGGGAATGGGTGCTATTGGTTTGCCGGGTGACTCATCATCAATGTCACGATTTGTCAAAGCATCATTTACAAGATTAAACTCCGTTTGTGGGGAAACTGAAAGCGAAAGTGTCAGTCAGTTTTTTCATATTCTTGATTCCGTTGCTCAGGTAAATGGTTGTGTCAGAGTTGGAGATTCTTTTGAAAAAACAGTATATTCTTCGTGTTGTAATACTGATAAAGGAATTTATTATTGTAAAACCTATGACAATAGTCAGATTTCAGCGGTTAATATGTATAAAGAGAATCTTGACAAAATAGACCTAATAATCTATAATCTCATTAATGAACAACAAGTTATTTTTCAAAACTAGATAAATACTGCCACCGGGTAGTGTGATGCTTTGCATCCACCGATACATCGTTAGGTCTTTGAAGATGTATCAGTGGGTGTTATTTTTTTGAGGTGTAGAAGTGAAAAGAATCCATTATTATTTTACAAAATTTGAAATAGGTCTGTGGGCAACATCAGTACTCCTTATTTTGATTTCTTTTGCAGTATTTGGTAAAAGGGATTATTTGACCTTGATTGCGTCCCTTGTTGGTGCAACATTTCTTATTTTTAATGCGAAAGGGAATCCTATTGGACAATTTTTAACGATAGTTTTCAGTCTTATGTACGGTGTTATTTCATATAGATTTTCTTATTTTGGTGAGATGATTACATACTTGGGAATGACAATGCCAATGGCTTGTTTTGCACTTGTTTCGTGGCTAAAAAATCCATATGAAAACAACAAATCTCAAGTCAAAGTAAACAAATTATCAAAAGCTGAATTTATTTTTATGTTTATGATTGCAATCATTGTAACTATAGTTTTTTACTATATACTTAAATGGTTTGGCACAGCTAATCTTGTGCTAAGCACACTTTCTGTTACAACTAGTTTTATAGCTGTCTATCTTACTTTTCGGAGAAGCTCTTATTTTGCATTAGCATACGCTTGTAATGACCTTGTGTTGATTATGTTGTGGATACTTGCATCATTGGAAGATACCACCTATCTTTCAGTTGTAATATGCTTTATAGTCTTCATTGCTAATGACCTGTATGGTTTTATAAACTGGATAAAAATGGAGAAAAAACAAGCAATAAATATGTAAACAAGCCGATGTTTGAAACATCGGCTTGTTTTTATCTTGTCATGTCATTGAAACCTTTTCCAACACCATTTGCAATGTCAGAGGCAGCTTCTCCTGCACCTTGAACGATATCCGATGCAGCCTCACCAACACCGTTTGCTGCATCTCCGATTGCATTGCCCACATTACCCATGTTGTTTGTACTGCTTTCATTTCTGTCCGTTGTTCTTTCAGTTGTATTTGTTGTATTAGTTGTGTTTGAAGGATTGTTTTCAGTGATTTTTCCATCTTCAGCACTGTTACAACCTGCAAATAGTAAACAAGTAAAAACAGATACAATAAGAGCAGCAATAATTGCCTTTTTCATAATTTTACCTCCTGATAATAATTGTGTTTATATTATTTGAATAATAAATAAAAATTATTCTATTTTGTTAGAATTCCGCCATCGCTGTAAAGAAGAATTAATATATTATCTTCCATCCCGGTTTCGCAGTCTATATATATTAGAAATTCTCTGTTATCCTTGTCTTTGCAATGAATTTCATAACATAGTTGTTCGGTTTTCCATTCTGTTGGAATAATACACATTTGAGAGTCAATTATTTCAAGTTGGTTGTTGACAACTTTTTTTGCTTCTTCCATTGAGATTTTTGCTGCTATATTGCTTCTTTTTGTATGGTTGGAAATATAACCGGTCGCATCAAACGAAAGAATTTCACCGTTTTCAAGACTTATACCTACTTTAATTAAATCAGGATACAATACAATGCTATTATGCACTGCTGCAAAATTTATTGTGCATATACCGTCTTCGATAAAGTAATAACTAGCTTTCATATCTGGATATCCTAATGAATCAAGATATTTTGATGCCTTTTTTACAACGTCGTCGTATTTTAACTGTATTTCTCCTACAAATTCTGAACTTAACATATAACAGGGTTTACCACCTTGTTTTGTGACAGCTATTGTTGAATTATTTCCTTGAAAAACATAACAGGGTAGGTCTCCATCTTCACTATGTGAATAATGCAAATCATCTTTTTCATTTGTACATATTTTTTTCGCAATTTCAAGTGCTTCTTCTTGAGATACATTTCCCAGCCCAGACAAAAACTTTGGTTCACTTTGAGAAAGATGGTCGGAAAAAGGTCCGTCATAGATAAGAGTAGGAATATCTGTTAATGCCTGTTCAGTATCGTCAATGTTATCAGCAAAGTTTTTAATATCTTCATTGTTAGTTTTAGAAAGAGTAGATTTTATTTCTTCAAAACTGTATGTTCCATTTTGAATCTCGTGGCAAATTCTGTTTATATCTTCTGATAATGAATTGCAGAAATTGTAAAGACTTAAAAGTTGCTCTCTTTCTTTATCAGTAAGACTTTGTCCTGAGGCTGTTTTTCTTTCCAATGCCATTACAAATTCACCTACCTGAGAAAGAAATTTGTATGTGTTAGCTACGGTTGTTTCTCCTGTTGGCAACAATGAAAGGTTTGTCTTTGCACCTGAAGCTTCACGCCACAATTCTGCAGATAGTTTTGATAACATAGTTGGTGTACTTACATATATTGTTTTTTCAAGGTTTGTGGATATATTATTCAGATTTTCATCAAGTGCAATTAAAGCCATTTGCTTTGTAATAAAAGCCTCTTGTTTGTATCTGTTTGCTTTAACTGTCTGTGATATACTTACTATTCCAAGAACAATAATAACTGCTGAAAGGTATAGTATAATCCTAGCCTTTTGACGGGTCGAAAACGGTTTTTTATCCATTTTTTTCATTCCTTTAATCATTTGGAAATATTGTTTACAAAAAATTCAAAAATATACGCAAAAAATATGCAAATTATGTTTGCCAAATGCCCTTTTATGTAGTATAATTATTCTAATTATAAACACAGAATGGGGGAGTAATGCGTGATAGTTTATCTTGATAACAGTGCAACAACAAAACCATGCGAAAAAGCAATAAAAAAAGCACTTGAAATGATGAATGAAAACTATGGAAATCCCTCATCACTCCACCTTTGTGGATATAATGCGAAAAAGGAGCTTGATGGCGCAAGACACACTATATCATCATTCCTGAAATGTGATGACAATGAAGTATTCTTTACTCCAAGTGGAACTGTTGCAAATCATACAGCTATCTTTGGAACAGTTAAAGCAAAACGACGTGAAGGTAAAAAAGTTATTACTACTTTACTTGAACATCCAAGTGTTTTAAAGCATTTTGAAGCTCTTGCTGAATATGGTTATGATGTTGTATATTTAAAACCTGATTTTAATGGAAAAATTGACCTTGAAGAATTGTCAAATGCTGTTGATGAGAACACTGTTTTAGTTAGCGTTATGGCAGTTAATAATGAGGTTGGTTCAATTCAGGATTTTTCTAAAATCAAAGGAATAATCAAGGATAAGAAGTCAAAAGCATACTTTCATTGTGATACTGTTCAGGCATTTGGAAAGATTTTACTATATCCCAAAAAACTTGGCATTGACCTTATGAGCATGAGTGCTCATAAAATTCATGGAATTAAAGGTGCCGGTGCTTTGTTTGTAAATAACAATGCACGTGTTTTACCAAGCATTGTTGGTGGTGGACAGGAAAATGGCCTTATATCAGGAACTGAGGCAATGCCTGCTATATGTGCATTTGCTGAAGCAGTAAATGATATTGGAAATGTCCAAAAGAACTTTGACAATGTATCCTCTGTAAAAGAAAGTTTTGTTAAGAGGATAAAGGATATCGATAAAATACAAATCAATTCCCCTGAAGATGCTTTACCCTATATTATCAATATTTCAGTTGAAGGTGTACCGTCACAGGTTATGCTCAATTCCCTTTCCACAATGGGAATATATGTTTCTGCAGGGTCTGCTTGTGCAAAAGGTCACAGAAGTGATGTATTGACTGCTATGGGAGTATCTTCAAAAGATATTGACAGTGCAATCCGTATCAGCCTGTCAAAAACTACCACTGAAAATGATATGGAATTATTGTATAATGGAATAAAGGAAACAATTAATCGTGTTAGGAGATAACGATGAAAGAAATCATACTTATAAAAAACGGTGAGTTAGCGCTTAAGGGCTTGAACCGTTCAACCTTTGAGGATATTTTGATTAAAAATATCCGTAAACGGATTAAGCCATTAGGTGAATTTGAATACAGAAAAGAACAGTCAACCATTTCGGTTGTACCAATGGATGACTATATAGACATGGATGAGGTAAGCGATAGAATCGGTCGAGTGTTTGGTATCGCAGCATATTCAAGAGCCTTGCAGACTGAGAAAGATATGGCTGTTATTCTTGAAAATGCACCTGATTATCTTGCCGACCAACTTAAGAATGCGAAAACATTTAAAGTTGAGGGTAAACGTTCTGATAAGAAGTTCCCCTTAAAATCACCTGAGATTTCAGCAGAGGTTGGTGGAGCAATTTTAAGTAAATTTCCACACCTAAGAGTAGATGTTAAGAACCCTGACATTCTTGTTACTATTGAGATTCGTGAAAAATTTGCTTTTATTCGTGGTAACCAGACTAAGGGTGCAGGTGGAATGCCAACCGGTACAGCTGGCAAATCGGCAATTCTTATTTCAGGTGGTATAGACAGTCCTGTTGCTGCATATATGATGGCAAAGCGTGGTCTTGTACTTAATGCAATTCACTTTGCTTCTCCACCATATACATCTCCACAGTCAGAGGAGAAAGTACATAATCTTCTTCGTAAAGTTTCAAGATACAGCGGTAACATCTGCTTGTTCACTGTTGGGTTTACAGAAATTCAGGAAGAAATAAGAGATAAGTGTCCTGAAGATTTGTTCACGCTTGTTATGCGTCGTTTTATGATGAGGATTTCACAACGAATTGCTGAAAAAGAAGAGTGTAAAGCCCTGATTACAGGTGAAAGCCTTGGTCAGGTTGCGAGTCAGACACTTAATGCTTTGGCTTGTACCGATGCAGTTGTAGAGATGCCTGTTTTCAGGCCTTTGATTGGTCTGGATAAAGATGAAATCATTAAGGTTTCAAGAAAGATTGATACCTTCGACATTTCAATTGAACCTTATGAGGATTGTTGTACGGTGTTTACACCAAAGCATCCAAAAACCAAGCCACAGATTTCAATAATCGAAAATGCTGAAAAGGCACTTGATATTGAAGGTCTTATAAATAGGGCAATAGAGAATACGACAATTAAAAATATATGTTATTAAAAATCGGCGGTGAAAATATGAATGATAATAAGAAAAAGATAATTAAAACAGTTGTACTTGTTTTTTGCATAATTGTTTTCCTTGTGTCAGCGGTATTCATTGGGAAAAGTCTTTACGAAAAATATAAAGAAGACAAATTATTAGATGATTTACGTGGTCAAGTAGAAAATACAGAGCCAGAAGAAATTATTATTACAGAGCCTAAGCCTGATTATTCTGAAGCTCTTGCGATTAACCCTGAAACCATAGGCTGGATTAAGATACCAGGAACAAATGTTGATTTTCCTGTAACTCAACATCCTGATGATGCAAATCATCCTGTAAGTCAGAACTATTATCTTACTCGCACCTTTGAAGGAAAGCATTCCGTATATGGTTCAATCTATATGGATTACAGAAATGACCCGGTTGAATTTGATACTAACACTATCATATACGGTCACAATGGCTACAATGACAAGGTGTTTTCCGATGTTGCTAAGTATGATGATTTTGAATTTTATAAAGCTCATCCTGTTATCGAATTTAACACCCTTGAAAAATACTATAAGTGGAAAATATGCGCTGTATTTATAACAAATTCAAGTGCAAAAGATGATAATGGTTATGCTTTCAATTACCTTTATCCATATCTTGATGGTGAAAACTTTGAAGGCTATATAAAAGAAATTCAGAAACGTTCTCTTTACAACACGGGAGTTGACATTCAGCCGGATGATAAGCTTCTTACACTTTCAACTTGTTCCAGAAATCTCGACATTCCTGGGTATCGTGCGAATGTAAGAATTGCTGTAGTTGCTCGTGCAGTCAGATACGGTGAGGATGAAACAGTTGACGTTTCAAAGGCAACTAAGAACGAAAGTCCAAAATATCCTCAGTTGTATTATAATAAATACGGATTGACAAACCCATATAAAAATGATGAAAGATGGTATCCGGAGGATTAATGCAAATGTCAAATAAAGAACAAAATAATGAAATGCTATCCTTTGAGGATTTGAAAAAACAGTTAGGAATGCCTGTGTCTGATAACGATATAAAAACAGCTACAGATAATCAGATATCCAGAAAACCTAGTGTATCAAAATTCATTGAAGATAATAATGATTCATTTGTTGATATAACAGCACAGTATGTAAGTACTGAGGAAGAAGTTACTGATGAAGTTGTAAAAGAAGAAAAGGAAATTGCAAAAGTTCCTGAGAAAAAACGAATAAGAACTTTTAATGAAATTTTTTCAGACACATTCAAAAATATTTTTCCAAACAAGGCAGATAGCGCAAAGGAAAAGATGAGAAAAATAGTTATGGATGTTTCCATAATTGCTATTGTTTGCTGTGTGATTGCATTCATTGATTATTTCGGTGAATATCGTTCACAGGTTAGTATTCGTGATAATTTAAGAGACGAGATTGTTGATACTGAGGGAATGGATGAAAATCAGTATAATGAAGCTTGGAAAGAACTCTATGCAAAATTTCCTAATATGCAGTTTCCTGACGGTATGAAGGCTGATTATGCTTATCATTATGCTTCTAATCAGGATTTCGTTGGTTGGTTAAAGATTGCTAATACAAGTCTTGACATTCAGATTGTACAGAGTGATGATAATGACTTTTATGTAAGAAGAGACTTCTATAAAAACGCAAACCGTTACGGATGTCCTTTTATGGATTTTAAAAATAATCCTAAAGACCTTGATGATAATACAGTTATTTATGGTCACCATATGAGTGATGGAAGCCTATTTGCAAATCTTGATGGTTACAAAACACTTCAAGGTTATAAGAAATCACCGATTATCCAGTTCAGTACTTTGTATCAGGACTATCAATTTAAAGTTTTTGCTGTATTTCTTTCAACATCAAATCCATCAACTGATAACGGATTCAATTATACGGTTACTGATTTTGTAACGGATGACAAGTTTACAAGTTTTATAAATGAAGTCAGAACAAGAAGTATCATTAATACAAATGTTACAGTTAATCCTGACGATAAAATTATTACTCTTGTGACATGCTCACAAGACTTTGATGATGCAAGACTTGTTGTAATGGGTAGATTAGTTCGTGATAATGAGGGATCATCTGTTGATGTTAATGGTGCTACTCTTAACCCAGAACCTAAATATCCACAGATATGGTACGATAAAAAAGGAAAAGAAAATCCTTACGCAAATTAAAATATTAACATAAATTGGGAAGAAAAGAGGTAGGTGTAAAGATGAAGACAAAAATATTGTCACTTAATGTTGACAAAAGTATGTCTTTTTCACGTTTTCAATCACGCTTGGTAAGTAGTTTGAAAGCTTATACAGATGATAATCTCGATACTCAACATTTTGAGGATATCAGAGAGATTTTTGTGGAATTGCAGGACGCTTTGCAGAATGACGACTTGATTATAAATGTTGTTGATACAAAGAATTATTTAAGATTTAAGAGAGCTTTAATTCAGGCCTTTGAGTGTGAAGTAGAGTATAACTCTGCGGTTCTTAATAAAATTGAAAACAGAACAGATTTGGATGATAAAAAGAAAAAAGCTTTTGCTGCATTTCCATCTGTTGCGACGGTTTTTGTATCTGACGATGGCTTCTATTCAGGTTTTGGACTTGATAATGGTTCACAGTGCATTTTGTGTTTGCCAATTGATAACGCAAGAATCGATACGATTCTCAGAAAGGGAGCAATTCCTTTTTTACACAATGTTTTTGGTTCACAGGAACAAATTAAGACTGTAGAAGAAAGTAATAAAGTAAACATTAAAAAAGTAGAGATTGCAGTAAACAAGATTTTAGGTTCAAACTCTGTTGTTGCAATTAATGGCACCAAAAACGCAGAGGTATTAAAGAGCTGTGGTGATTATGTAAAAGGATTTAATGATGCTTTTATTTTCACACCTCATGTTGAAGATAAAGGTACTGTAAATGTTACAGAATATACAGCTCAACTTGCCAAAGTAAGCCTTGATTTGTCATCAGCTAATTTGGGTGCTTGTATCAGTGATATTTACACAGCAGGGGATGTTAAATACATTTGTATTGCTGTTGCAAATGATAAATCAGCAGTTGTTAGAAAACTCTATATGTCAGATAATGAAACTGAATATGAGTTTGTTGAGTCAGCAGCTATTGAGCTTGTTGAACTTGTTGGCGAAAGAGCGCAGGGTGCTCGCAGTGTTGGCATTGAAATAACAGACGATACTTCTGATGAAAATGCTATTACAGAAAAAGATAAGAAACCTGCAGGAAAGAAACCATTGATTATTCTTGCTGTTATTCTTGGCTTGATTGTTGCTTTGTGTGCTGTTCTGGGTATTGTTTATAAAGCACAGGGCGAAGATGGAGAGTTAGCAACTGCAATTAATGCTATTTTTAACAAACAGGAAGAACAGACAACGGAACCATCAACTGCAGAAAAACCTACTGTTAAACCTGATGTTAATGTTCCAGTAGTTGAGAATATGGCAAAAGTGAAATTCTCTGATTTCATAATTCGTGAATGGTTAAAATCACCATATGAGAATTTAGTTTCAAAGGACACACCACCTGAATTTATTACAGTAAATGGTCAAAAGCTTGATGCTAAAGAGGCTATTGCAAAAATTGTTACAGCAGAAATTGATGTGAATAATTATTCTGTGGAAGCTGTCAAAGCTCAGGCAGTTGCTGTTTATAGCACTCTTAAATACAGAAACAATGGATTTGTTATTGATGGTGTTGAAATTAGTGAGGTTTATCCTGATAATGTGAAATTGGCAGTTGATTCTGTTTTCGGTGAGTATATAGCATACAAAAATCAGGTTGCTTTAGCACCTTATCATAAAGTTTCTGCGAATCAGACAGTTGACATGACGGTTATTGCTCCATATCTTCAGAGCGTAAAAATCAAAGGTTTACCTGATATGGAAGCTAAGGATTATAAAACTGTTCTTGAATATTCAGGTGGAGATGTTAAAAACGCTTTGTTGCAGTATGATAGTTCCTTAAACCTTTCCCACAATCCTAGCCAGTGGATTGTCGTTGATGGACATAATAATGCTGTTTCAAGTGACATCGGATATGCAGTTGGTGTAAAAGTTGGCGATAAGAATCTTGATGGTTTAACATTTAGAGCAATTGTTACCGGTGAAGCACTTCTTCCATCCCATTGTTTTACGATTGAGTATAATACTACAAGAGATTTATTCATTGTAACAACTTATGGTCAGGGCTATGGTGTAGGAATGAGTCTTGCTGGTGCTAAGTATTTAGCTGATAATGGTGCTGACTATAAAGAGATTCTTTCTACATATTATGTTGACACAACAATAGTTAAAGAGGGGTAAATGAGATGACAATTTTAGTTACTGGTGGAGCCGGATTTATTGGCTCTCATACATGTGTTGAACTTTTAAATGCGGGTTATGACATTGTAATCGTTGATAATCTTTATAATTCAAGTGAAAAATCACTTGATAGAGTTAAAGAATTAACTGGTAAAGATTTTGCTTTCTATCCTTATGATATTCGTGACAAGGAGAAGATGAGAAAGATTTTTGAAAACCATAGAATTGATGCCTGCATCCATTTTGCAGGTCTTAAGGCTGTTGGTGAAAGCTGTAGAGAACCATTAATGTACTACGATAATAATATCGGTGGTACATTGGCACTTTGTGAAGTGATGGCAGAGTATGGTTGTAAGAAAATTGTTTTCAGCTCATCAGCAACTGTTTATGGAAACAGCAACGTTTCACCTCTGAAAGAGGATATGAAAACAGGTGGTACAACAAATCCTTATGGTACAACAAAGTATATGATTGAGATTATTCTTGACGATTTCCATAAGGCTGATAAAGAATGGGGTGTAACACTTCTTCGTTATTTCAATCCAATTGGTGCGCATAAGAGTGGTAGAATCGGTGAGAATCCAAACGGTATTCCAAATAACCTTATGCCATACATAACCCAGGTTGCAATCGGTAAATTACCATATCTTAACGTTTTTGGTGATGACTACGATACTCATGATGGTACAGGCGTGAGAGACTATATCCATGTTGTTGACCTTGCTATCGGTCATGTTAAAGCAGTTGATAAAATCCTTAAGGATGAACCTGCAGTTAATGTTTATAACCTTGGCACAGGTAATGGATATAGCGTTCTTGATATCGTTAAGGCTTTTGAACAGGCTTCAGGACAGAAGATTGAATATAAGATTGCTCCTCGTCGTCCTGGTGACCTTGATGTTTGCTATTCTGATGCATCAAAAGCACTTAACGAACTTGGCTGGAAGGCTGACCGTGGACTTTTAGAAATGTGCGAAGATTCATGGAGATGGCAAAGTAATAATCCAAACGGATTTGATGAATAATTAAAATAATTTATTATAATTTATTGTAAAGGGTGATTTTCGTGAAAAAAGGTTTAATTGTTATTGTTGCGATAGTTGCAGTAATTGCAATTATTGGTGGTAGTATGGTTTCAACATACAACGGTCTTGTTGAAAAACAGGCTGACGTTGAAAACAAAGAGGCACAGATTCAGGTTTATTTACAGCGTCGTGCAGATTTAATCCCAAACCTTGTTAACACAGTTAAGGCGTATGCTGCACACGAAGAAGGCGTTTATACTGCACTTGCAGAAGCTCGTGCAAAGCTTAATTCAGCGTCAAGCCCTGAAGAATACAATGAAGCAAACGAAAGTTTTGAATCAGCACTTTCAAGATTGTTGATTGTTGTTGAAAACTATCCTGAGCTTAAAGCAGATAAGAATTTCATAGCACTTCAGGACCAGCTTGAAGGTACAGAAAATAGACTTTCAACAGCAAGAACAGATTATAACGCTGCTGCAACTGATTATAATGCAACAATCAAAAAGTTCCCAAATGTTATTTTTGCAGGAATTTTTGGATTTGAAAAAGCAGAATTGTTTGAGGCATCAAGTGAATCACAAACTGTTCCAACTGTGAATTTTGATTGATAAATAATTATGAAAAAGATTTTAGTAGTTTTTAGTGTTCTCGTTTTAATACTTTCGCTGTCTTTTTCATCTTTTGCCATTCAAATTCCACAACCGACAAACGATTTCTTTGTTAATGATTTTGCTAATGCCATAAGTGATGAAGATGAAGAAGAAATTATGAAAATCGGTGCAGATTTATTTCAGCAAACAACAGCACAAGTGGTTGTTGTAACTGTTGACTCACTTGATGGATACGATGTGGATGAATATGCCCTTAGACTTGGTCGTGAGTGGGGTGTTGGCAGCAAGGAAACAAATAATGGCGTCGTTTTACTGCTTTCTGTATCAGACAGAAAAGTATCTATTCAGGCAGGATACGGTTTAGAGGGTTGCGTAACTGATGCTAAATCGGGAAGAATTCTTGATGAATATGCAATTCCTTATTTAAGAGATAATGACTTTTCAACAGGACTACTTGAAGCATATAAAGCAATAACAGCAGTTGTTTGTAATGAGTACGGCGTTGAACTTAACCCAGATTATGAGATAAACAATTATAACAACACGTATGAAACAGAACATTATGATGATTTCGGTGAAGATATCCTTGGTGCTCTCGTTATTGTATTTTTTATTGTTTTAATTTTTGTTGTTATTTTAAGTAGGTCTTCAGGTGGAAACTCCAACAATGGAGGAGGTACTTACGGTGGTGGACATTATCGTGGCACAACATACCATAGTGGAAGTTTTTCCGGTGGCCCTCGTGGAGGCTTTTCCGGTGGTTCACGTGGAGGTTTCTCCGGAGGAGGATTCCGTGGAGGCGGAGGCTCATTCGGTGGTGGCGGTGCGTCAAGAGGTTTTTAGTCTATGAGAGTTTATGACTTTGATAACACTATTTATGACGGTGAAAGTATATTTGATATTTTCTTCTATTTCCTTAAAAAGGATTTTAAGAATATAATCAAGTATGCACCAAAATTTATCAGAGATTTTATCAGATATAAATTTGATAAGATTACTGTTGATGAGGCAATGGCAAGCTACGGTGCTGCATTTAAAGAGTATTGTCAGAAATACGATAATATCTATGATGAGTTTGAAGAATTCTGGAATATTAATCAAAAGAAATTAAAGAACTTCTATTTTGATATTCGGGATGAAGAAGATATTGTTGTTTCAGGATGTCCTTATTGTCTTTTAAAGATTATTTGTGATAGAATTGGAATAAAATATTACATAGGCTCTGATATTGACCCTATCAAAGGAGAAATCAATAGTATCTGTTACAAAGAACATAAGTTGGATGTTTTCCGTTCAGTTTATGGTGACGTTGAGATTGATGATTTTTATACTGATTCAATGGCGGACAAGCCTATGATGGATATTTCAAAAAATGTCTTTATGGTTGATGGTGACAAAATCACACAAATCAAAAAAGATGGTGTAACAATTTAATAAATATGAGTAAGTTGGGCAGTTGCGTAGGGATTTATCCCTATGAGGAAAGTCCGAGCATCATACAGCAGGGTAACGGCTAACGGCCGCCGAGGG
>CALBQZ010000086.1 GCA_937899735.1 uncultured Clostridia bacterium
CCCTCGGAGAGCGCACTGCACCGCCTTTACGGTGGTGAGTAAGTGCGCCCTTAAGGGACATATATCAGCCTTTAATTCAGCTTTCCTCGTAAATATCCCTCAATATCAGTAAATTGCATAGTCTTGATTTCAGGTAAAAGCTTCTCCAAAATAGCTCCCTCTACAATAAGTCTGTGGTTTCGCTCTGTTCGTTCCTTTTTTCGGTTGCGGTTTTCTGCCTGCTCAAGTCTGTGCTTGGCTTGCATCAGCTTTTTCTCATTATCGGTCATAAATATCACCTCCAATCATTGAGCCACAATGGCTCATATTCTTTTGCCTTTTACCGTTTTGAGCCAAAAAGTAGGGTTTTGGCCCACATAAAGTTTTCAAGAAACGATACCGCCTCTGCATTGTTTTTCAGCTTCTCTTCTTCTGTCAGCTCAGTATCAACTGTCTGTACTAAAGGCTGTGCCGAAGAAACGAATGAAACATCCTGCAATTCTTCTCTGAGAACTGCACGGATGTCTTCAAGTGTAAAATCTCTTGGGTTATTCTGAAACCTAATCTTTTCAATAACTGCCTCAACGATGAATTTGTTACGAGACTGTTTACTGCTTTGTGCCAAGGCTTCCAAATAGTCATTAGCACTTTTCTCATCAGGGTTATCAAGATTAAACCTCACATTAAGTCTGCGGTTGTTCATATCCTACCCATACCCATCATAGTTTCGGCAAGGGATTCGTAACCCTTTGCCGCAGCACAGATGTCATCAACAAAACGCACACGGTCTACATTGAACTTGTAGAAATTCTTTACAAGGCAACCGCCACCGCCGGTAATATACAGCATCATAGTGTTTTCATCATACCCGTGGTCACGAAGCCTGTGGAAGATTTCAGCTACATATCTCTGTACCTCTGCCTTGATAATCTTCATATCCGCCTGAACGATGTTTGCAGTACCCTTGCACAGCACCTCGTCAATGATATGCTCATTGATTTCTCTCTGTGTTTTTCTGAGGAATGCTTCACGAATATCAACAGTACAGAAATGAGTGCCGAACTTTTCTGTGTACATTCTTTCTGATTGCGGTCTGCCGTTAATAACATAGAGAACATTCATAGTACCGTTGCCAATGTCAGCTACAAGGTTTACACCGTCCATTTTGGTTGCAAACTGTGAAACCGCCGCATAACCTTGCGGATAGATACTCGCACCCGCGATTCTGATTTTGTAGTCCTTATGCTGCCAAGTGAAAGTTACTTCCTCATTCTTGGTAAGATATATGCTTTGAAGCTATCTTTTTGACCTGCAGTCCAAGTGAGAGGCAGACCTGCCGCAATGTGAACTGTGGCTTCCGTTAAGTTTTCAGCACTTAACTCCTTTGCAATAGCCACAAGTGTGAGGGCGTAATAGTCCTCGTCTTTGATTTTATCTGGAAGAAACTCTTTGTGTCCTTCACCGATAAGATAGAACTTTCCACCGTAAACAAGCATATCCTTTGTGAAAAGCGGCTCTGAATCGTAAGCCGTGATGCCTGTTCTGAAGCAGTGGTTTGCGGTTTTTATGTTGCCGTACCCATGGTCAACACCGATGATGATTACATCATTAAATTTTTTCATTTTGAATTACTCCTTTGAATTAAAATTTTGTTTGATAATAGATTTGGGCATGAAAAAAGCACCCTTTACGGGTGCGGTGGAAAATAGGTCTGTAGCGAATGTTGAAGATGAACACTTCCTTTCATTAAAATATTTTTATATGTAAAGTTGGTAGATTCCCAAAATGGGAACCTACCAGAATTACCTGATGTAGAATTTCCCAAGTTCCCAAATTGTGGACTTGGAGAAAATGAGAGTAAACAGCTCCAAGTGATACCGAGTATCACTTGGGTAAAAATCTAACGCAGTATTCATATACCGAAATTTAAGATTTTGGATATAAAAAACACCTACTACTTTTGAGGTAACAAGTGTATGTAAACGGATTGAATTTTATGGTGTGGTTATGGTATAATTATTTCTAACAAAAGCAAAGGTGGTTGACGATTATGAAGAAGTATCTGATAGACAGTGCTGAAAAAGTTAATATAAATAACAATGACTATTATTTAAGATTTCGTTCTCAGAATTCTTCTGCTCCTGTTGTTCTGTTTTTACACGGCGGTTGCGGTGCTGCAGACAGACCTTTCATAATGAAATGGAATTCTAAATTAGCCGAGCATGCCACTATTGTTGCTTGGGACCAACGTGGTGCAGGTTTAGCATATAACAGAAAAATGGCAAAGGCTGAAGTTCTTACAAAAGATTTGTATATTAATGATTTACATAATGTTGTTCAATACCTTAAAAAGAGATTCAACAAAGAAAAGATAATTCTTGTCGGTCATTCATTCGGTTCACAGCTTGGTGTTTGGTATATTCAAAAATTTCCTGAAGATGTTGAGTGTTATGTTGGTATCGGTCAAGTTGTTGATGCCGTAAGAAATGAAGCAATATCTTTTGATTTCACCTTAAATGAAGCGAAAAAGCGTAATGATAAAAGAGCAATAAAGGCTTTACAGAAAATCGGTCCTCCCGTTAACGGCTTTTATAAAGATGATAAAATGCTTTTGCAAAGAAACTATCTTAATAAAATGGGTGGTATCTTATACGGCAAATACGGAAACAGTGTTATAAACACCTTGCCGAAAATTCCGTGTATGTTTAAAGAGTATTCTTTTTTTA
>CALBQZ010000087.1 GCA_937899735.1 uncultured Clostridia bacterium
GTCACTTAATAAATCTGGAAACTCCTGAATATTATGTTGCAGACTTATATATAAACAATGAATTGGCTGCACAAATGGAATTGCATTTACAAGTGGAGGAATAAAAAATGACAGATTATACAAAAGTATATAATGGTATTTCAAAGGTAATCTGGGGTTATTTCTTCCTGTGTTTTGACATCAACCTTGGCACAATATCAATTCTTCCTTCGTTCATAGGATATATTCTGTTTTCAAATGCAATTAACCTGTTAAAAGAAGAGGAACGTGAGCTTTCACTATTGAAAACCTTTGTAAGCATTTTAACAGTGTGGAATTTGTTTGAATGGGTGGCAAAATGTGTAGGCTACAGTTTTAACAGCAAATGGCAATTTATTACACTTATATCTGGTTTATTAAATATGTATTTTCACTTCCAGTTCCTGACCAACATTGCATCTATTGCAACTAAACATCAACAGGAAAATTGCACATATGATAAATCCTTGCTTTTATGTAGAACAGTACAAACTTTAATGTTGACAGTATTTTTAGTTGTGACAAATCTCAGTTTTATTCCTGAAGAGGTGCTTATCTATCCAACTTTGGTTCTCGCAATAGTCTATATAATTGTCTGTGTTTATATAATGGCAACCCTGAACGGATTGCGAAAACATTTGAAATCAAAAGACATAATTGCAGAAATAATTACGGATGACAGCAATTTGGATACATAGTTTCAAAAAACAGCGATAGGATTTTCTTATCGCTGTTTTTCATTGACAAACAGCCATATTAATGATAAATTTGAAATGAGAGGTGTTACACTATGAAAAAAGGTAAAAAAGCATTAAAAGTCATTGGTTCTGTTGCTTTGGCAGTTGTAGTTGGTGCTGGAATATGGCAGGTTGCTGTTCATCAGCAGTCAAAAAAGTACAATATGATTACACTTGATACAAGCAAGGTACCCTCACCTGTTACATCTTCTGTAAAAGAAGATGATATTCAATTAAGCGAGGTAAAAATGCATTATTCCGTTTATGGTGAAAACGGTCATCCTTTAATTCTTGTTCACGGTAATGGTGGTAGTCAGAATTCACTTAAAGAAGCTGCAACTTACCTTGCAAATGACTATACAGTTTATGTTATTGAAAGTCGTTGTCACGGACAAAGCAGTGACCCGGGAGTTATTTCTTACGACCTTATGGCAAAGGATATTAAGGATTTCATTGAAAAGATGGGACTAGAAAAACCATATCTTATGGGACACAGCGACGGTGGTATAAATGCTCTTACTGTGGCTTATACATATCCTGATTTGCTTGGAGGTTTTATTTCCTGTGGTGCAAATACTACACCAAAAACATTCAAGCCATATTTTACTGTTGGGGTTAAAATCAATGATATTTTTAATCCAAACAAGCTCAACGATATGATGCTCACATTACCACAGATGAATGAAGAATTGCTTTCAAAAATCACCTGCCCTGCTTACATTGTTGCGGGAGAATATGACATAATGTGGCTTTCGGATTCTGTTCTTATTCATGAGAGTATCAAGAACAGTGAAATAGCAATCATCGAAGGTGGAAATCACTCATCATACATTTCTCAGGATGGAAAACAAGCATATGTCTTAGCTAAAGACTTCTTCAGTAAAATTGAACAATAAAATGGTAGCAGAGGGTTAATCTACCGTCCTTTATTTTTGTATTGAAAATTGATTTTAAAGGGTATATAATTGTCTTGATAAAAAAATAACAACTTGAAATGGGGTTCTTTTATGGCAAGATATGCTATTTACGGTGCAGGTTCATTAGGAACTGTACTCGGTGCATTTATTACAAAAAATGGTGGTCAGGTTGACCTTATCAATCGTAATAAAGCACATGTTGAAGCACTTAACACAAAGGGTGCAAAGATTATTGGTACAGTTGATATGATTGTTCCTGTTAAGGCTATCACTCCTGACCAGATGGAAGGAAAATACGACGTTATCGTACTTCTCACAAAGCAGTTATTCAACAAAGAAGTTGTAACAATGCTTAAGGATTTTCTTACCGATGACGGTGTTGTTGTAACTCTCCAGAATGGTATTCCTGAGCCAGGTATTGCGGAAATCATCGGCACTGAACACACAATGGGTTGTGCTGTTGAATGGGGTGCAGCACTTATTGAGCCAGGCGTTTGTGAACTTACAAGTGACAAGGACTCACTTTCATTCCACATGGGCAAAATGGAAGGAATCACAGATGAACAGTTCAAAAAGGTTAAAGACTTGCTTGAAATGATGTGTCCTGTTCACGAAGAAGAAAACCTTATGGGTGCTCGTTGGTCAAAATTGCTTATCAATTCAACATTCTCAGGTCTTGGCACAGTTGTTGGCGGTGTTTTCGGTGATGTTACTGAAAACAAGGCAGGACAGAAAGTTGCAATCCGTTGCATGAAAGAAATCATTGATGTTGGTCATGCTTCAGGCGTTGAATTTGCACCTGTTCAGGGCAAAAATATTGTTAGCCTTTTCTATTGGAAAGGTGCATTAAAGAGAGCTTTTGGTTGTTTCTTACTTCCTATCGCACTGAAAAAACACAGAGATATTGAACCTTCAATGCTTCAGGACTTAAAGAAAGGTAAAGCTTGTGAGGTTGATGCAATTAATGGTGTTGTTTGCGACTTTGGTAGAAAATATAATGTTAAAACACCTATTAACGACAGAATCGTTGAAGTAATTAAAAAAATCCAGAACGGAGAACTCAAAGCAGAAGCAAAGAATATTCAACTTTTCAATGACCTTCTTTAATTGACATAATAAAATCACTTAATCCCGTAGAGCCTTTCTACGGGATTATTTATATATATTTAACATAAATCAGCTGATATTTTTTACCATCGAAATTCGTTTGTCATATTGCTTTTGAGGTTGTTTTATTATATAATATTTCTTGTATGTGTAATAATAATTAAAATCGTTAAAATTAGCAATTGAGGTTTGCTTTTATGGAATTATCTAAAAAGAACATTAAAAAAATACTTGGGATTATAACCTTTGGCATTGTGCTTTTCACGCTTTCACAAAACTTGTCGTCAGTTGCGTCTTTTTTTAAAGGACTGTTGGCAATTTGTGCACCGCTGATTGTTGGTTTCTGCCTTGCATTTATGCTTAATATTCCTATGAATGTTCTTGAAAATAAGATATTTAAAGGTCTTAAAACAAGCAAGAAAAAAGCTGCTAGCAAAGTGCTTCGACCTTTGAGTCTTGTTTCAACAGTAATATTAATGCTTGGATTCATTGTTTTATTGCTTTTTATTATCATTCCTCAGTTACATGATTCTATCACGCTGATTATAGAAAGAATTCCTGTTTATTACGAGCATTTGGTTGAATGGGTTGATGGTTTAGTAATTCGGTTTGGACTTGATGTGAACACTGAAATATTACACAATCCAAAATTTGATATTAACACAATTACTTCTATGGCAGAAAAGATTTTCACCTTTGATGCTACAAGCAATATTGTAAGCACAACAGTTGGTGTTACTTCTTCTGTTATCTCTGCAATCACAAACCTTGCAATAGGCTTTATCATAGCAATTTATATGCTTGCAGAAAAAGAAAAAATTGGTAATTTTGTTGGCAGAATATTAAAAAGAGTATTACCGAAAAAAGTCCATGATAAATTCCTTGAGATTTGTTCTGTTGCATCAGCTTCTTTCTCAAACTTCATTACAGGACAGTTTACAGACGCATTTATTCTCGCTGTACTTTGCTTTATCGGTATGACTATTTTCCGATTCCCAAATGCTGCTGTTATTTCTGTAATAATTGGAATTACTGCTCTTATTCCTGTAATCGGACCACTTATCGGTGAATTTATAGGTTGTTTTATAATATTTATGGAAAGTCCTTTAAAGGCACTCCTTTTCCTTATATTTGTCCTTATTCTTCAGGCAATCGACAACAACTTTATCTATCCGAAAATCGTGGGTAAATCAGTTGGACTTCCCGGCATTGTTGTTCTTTTAGCTGTAATAATTGGCGGCAATGTTGGTGGAATACTTGGAATACTATTGGGTGTTCCAACTGCATCAGCAATTTATGCTCTTGTTCTTGCTTGGCTTAGCAGCAAGAACGAAACTGTTGAAGTCATTGAAGAAGCAGAAGAGACAGAAGAAACAGAAACAAACGAGAATTAAAGTAAACGTTTATTATAAATGTGTAGGTGTAATTTATGCGTAAATTAGGATTTGACAATGACAAATATCTCCGTATGCAATCGGAGCATATCAAGGAAAGAATAAGCAAATTCGGTGGTAAACTCTATCTTGAATTTGGTGGCAAGATTTTTGACGACTACCATGCTGCAAGAGTTTTACCAGGTTTTAAACCTGACAGCAAAATGAAGATGCTTCTCCAGCTTAAAGACGATGCTGAGATTATTATTGCAATCTGTGCAAAGGATATTGAGAAAAACAAAATACGTAGCGACCTTGGTATTACATATGACCTTGACGTACTTCGACTTATTGATATCTATCACGGGTTTGGTCTTTTTGTTGGTGGTGTTGTACTTACACAGTATTCAAACCAGCCATCAGTTACTGCATTTGAACAGAAGCTTCAGAGCCTTGGCATAAACGTTTACAGACACTACCCTATCGAAAACTATCCACTTGATGTTCAACTTATCGTAAGCGATGAAGGTTACGGTAAAAATGATTATATTGAGACAACTCATCCTCTTGTTGTTATTACAGCACCCGGTCCTGGTAGTGGTAAAATGGCTGTTTGTCTTTCTCAGCTCTATCACGAAAACAAAAAAGGTATTAAGGCTGGATATGCTAAATTTGAAACATTTCCAATCTGGAATTTACCTTTAAAGCACCCTGTTAACCTTGCTTATGAGGCTGCGACTGCTGACCTTAACGACGTTAATATGATTGACCCGTTCCACCTTGAGGCTTATGGTGTAACAACAGTTAACTACAACCGTGACGTTGAGAATTTCCCTGTACTTAACACTATTTTTGAAGAGATTTATGGTGAGTCACCATACAAATCACCTACTGATATGGGTGTTAATATGGCAGGTAACTGCATTATCGACGATGATGTTGTGCTTATGGCATCAAAGAAAGAAATTTTACGTCGTCACTGTAATTACCTTGTGCAGCAGAAGAATAATAAAAAGGTTTCAAGTGAGCTTTACAAAATTGAGCTTATTATGAAACAGTTGAATATTAGTATTGATGACAGACCTGTTGTAGCAGCTGCTTTGAATCTTTCTGAAAAAACCAATGCCCCTGTTACTGCAATAGAGCTTCACGACGGAAGAGTCATTACCGGTAAGGCTTCTGACCTTTTAAGTTCATCATCTGCAATGCTTTTAAATGCACTTAAAGCACTCTCAAATATTGATGATGAAATCTTGCTTATCTCCCCTACTGTATTTGAGCCTATCAAGGAATTAAAGGTAAAAATGCACGAGATGGACACAAGTCTTCATCCTGATGAAATTCTCATAGCACTTTCAATCTGTGCTACAATGAATCCACTTGCAAAACAAGCTTTGGATGCTATCAAGGGACTTAAAGGCTGTGATGTACACGCAACTGTTGTTCTTTCTGATACAGATAAGGAAACACTTCGTAAGCTTGGTACAAATGCTACTTACGAGCCATATAAGAAGAATGATAATTTATATTATAATTAAACCCATTGGGACTGACTAAAAATCAGTCCCTTTTGTTATTTTATTAACAAAATCACCTTGACATAAAAAGAAGATTTTTATATACTTATAATGTAAAAAATTATGCTCAAATTTGAGGAGGATGTGTTTTTATGGATTCAAAGTATGAATCACTGTTTACACCTTGGAAAATTGGTAATGTTGAAATCAAAAACCGTATTGTTATGTGCCCAATGGGTGGTACATCACTTTTTGGTTGGTTTGAACTTGGCGGTTGCCACTTCGACAAGGAAGCAGCAAAACTTTTCTTAGAAAGAGCCAACAACAATGTTGGTCTTATCATCCCCGGTATTGCTCCACTTCGTGATACATTCTGGGGAAAATGGCTTTGGCAGAATCCGAAGATGTTTGAAGAACTCAAAGAATTTATGGACGAAATCCATAAGACAGGCGCAAAGTTGTTCGTTCAGTTGACTGCAGGTATGGGCAGAAGCTGGGCTATTACTGAACTCGTTGCTCCTCTCCACAAAAACAAGTTTACTCGTGCTCTTGTTAAGCCAATTCTTGATACTTCTCACGAATTAGCATCTCCAAGCCCACAGCCTTCTCGTTGGGCTCACGATATTATCTGTCCTGAAATGACAAAAGAACAGATTCACGAAATTATCGAAGCATTTGCAAAGACAGCTAAACTCTGCCGCGATGCAGGTGTTGACGGTGTTGAAGTTCACGCTGTTCACGAAGGTTACCTTCTTGACCAGTTCGCTATTGAATTCTTCAACAAACGTACTGATGAATACGGTGGAAGTTTTGAAAACAGATATCGTTTCGCGGTTGAAGTTGT
>CALBQZ010000088.1 GCA_937899735.1 uncultured Clostridia bacterium
ATTTTCATTGACGACTATTTCAACTGTCTTACAGTTGGTTCTGTTATGAGACCTGTTACAGATAGCCATAAGGTTTCTCGTGCAAAACTTGCATACCTTATTGATGCTACAGCAGCACCTGTTTGTATTATTGCTCCTGTTTCTTCATGGGCAGCAGCAGTTGCTGGCTTCGTTGCAGAGGAAGAAGTAAGTGGTTTCCAGCTTTTCCTCAATGCAATCCCATATAACTTCTATGCACTTCTCACTATCGTTATGATGGTTGCAATTACAGTTATGAAGTTTGATTATGGTAAGATGAGAATTCACGAAGAAAATGCAATGAATGGTGACTTGTTTACAAGTGACGCTGAATCATTCAAGGATTCAACAGATGGTTCAAATGCTAATCCAAAGGGTAAGGTTATTGACCTTATTGTCCCTGTTGTAGCACTCATTATTGCTTGTGTTATCGGTTTGATTTACTCAGGTGGATTCTTTGATGCAGAAAGTGGTGCATTCCACAATGTTGTTGAAGCATTCTCAAGTGCTGATGCATCCGTAGGTCTTCTCTATGGCTCATTTATCACACTTATTCTTTCTGTGGCATACTTTATGATTCGTCGAGTAATTTCATTTAAAGATTGTATGGATTCAATTCCGGATGGTTTCAAGGCAATGGTTCCTGCTATTATGATTCTTGCATGTGCTTGGACACTTAAAGCTATGACAGACAGCCTTGGTGCAAAAGAATTTATTGCTGGTATCGTTGAATCAACAGCTGGTACTTTTGCAAACTTCCTTCCTGCAGTTATTTTCCTTATTGCTGTTGGTCTTTCATTTGCAACAGGTACATCATGGGGTACATTCGGTATCCTTATTCCACTTGTTCTTGCTGTATTCCCATATAGCAGTGGCCCTATTTCTATCATTGCTATTTCAGCTTGTATGGCTGGGGCAGTTTGTGGTGACCACTGTTCACCAATTTCTGATACAACAATTATGGCAAGTGCTGGTAGCCAGAGTAACCATCTTAACCATGTTTCAACTCAGTTGCCATATGCATTAACAGTTGCAGGAGTATCCTTCGTTACATACATCATTGCGGGATTTGTGCAGAAAGCATATATTGTACTTCCAATTGGTATAGTGCTTATGCTTGGTACTTTATTCCTTATTAAAGCAATGTCAAAGAAAAAGGCATAATATAAAAGATATAAAAAATCACCCTATCCAATAAGGATAGGGTGATTTTTCTTTATTCAGAACTTTAACCATTCATCATAACAAGCATCTGATGGCATTATAAATGCTCCACGTGGTGAAAGCGATACCGTTCCAACCGCGACACCATCAGGCATACATGAACGTTTGAATTGATTATTAAAGAATCTACGAATAAAGATAGTTAACCAGTTTCTAATTTCATTTTCCGTATAAATTCCATCAAATGCCGTAACTGCCATTTGTAATAACTCTTCAGGCGATTTCTTATGTCTTACAAAATGATATATAAAATAGTCATGTACATCATAAGGACCTATCGTGTTTTCTGTTTTTTGTACCATTTTGCCGTTTTTATCAAGTGGTAGTAGTTCTGGGCTAACCGGGGTATCAAGAACGCTATAGAGGATTTTAGATGTAGTTTCATCACTATTATTAGCAATATACCTCACAAGATGCCTCATAAGTGTTTTTGGAATTGAAGCGTTAACTCCGTACATACTCATATGGTCGCCATTATAAGTACACCAACCGAGAGCTAACTCACTTAAATCACCTGTGCCAACAGCCATTGCACCGATTTTATTACCATAGTCCATTAAAATTTGTGTACGTTCTCGTGCTTGAGTATTTTCATAAGTAACATCATGAACATTAACATCGTGACCGATATCTTCGAAATGTTTAAGACAAGCATCTTTAATGCTTATTTCAAGAAGAGTTGCACCTAATGATTTAACAAGATTACATGCATTCGCATAGGTGAGATTAGTAGTACCAAACCCAGGCATTGTAATACATATTAAATTCTCAAGAGGAATGTTTAACTTTTTCATAGTCTCAACACAAACAAGCAAAGCATGTGTTGAATCAAGTCCACCTGAAATACCGAGAACAAGTTTATTACAATGTATGTGTAACATTCTCTTTGCAAGACCTGTGCATTGAATTTCTATGATTTCTTTACATCTGTTTTTTAATGTGTTTTCGTCATCAGGTATAAAAGGATGAATATCTGATTCATCAACATTAATTTTATCTACAATTATTCTTGATAATTCCTTGTTTGGTTCGTTGATTTCTATTTCATCTATTATAATTTCATTATCAAAAGAAAAACGAGTTCCTTCTTTGATAATCCTGCCTTTATCTGCAATTAAGCATGCACCTGAATACACATAATCAGTTGTGGATTCATTTGGACCTGCAGATGCATACAAATAACTACAGTTTCTGCTTTCAGTATATTTTTCTACAAAAAACTTATGATAGCCATATCCTGTCACAAGTGTAGGAGTAGCAGCAATATTAATAACGAGTTTTGATATAGAATTGTCTGAATAAAAATCATCACCAATAATAATTTTTATATCTGTTTCTTTATATTCATTGTCACAACCTGGAGAGAACCATCTTTTTTCAGCATCTGAGAGGTTCTTTTTTGATGATATTTTAATAATGCTACCATTATAAATATGAAAAGCAGAATTATATAATTTTTCGTCTTTTATTGATGGGGAACCAAAAATGACATGGTAAGACTTATCTTTTGTGTATTCAACAATTCGATTTATAGCTATTTCACAAGCTTTTATAAGATTTGAATAAAGGAATAAATCCCCACAAGTACTACCACACAAAGATAATTCTGGGAAAGCAATTACATCTATATTTTTATTATCTATAGAATTAAGTATGTTAATGATTTCGTCACAATTCTTTGTTACATTACCAACAGTTATCTTAGGAGCAACTGCAGCAACTTTTATTTTTTCTTTAAGCATAAATAGTCTCCTTAATTAGGAAGTTTTTTATTATTATATATCAAAAAATAAATATAATCAATATAAAAAAGGGTTACTGATTAGTAACCCTTTACTTATGTTATTTTTTAGCATCTTCTAAAACATCAATATATGCTTTAATTGCTTCTACACAGCCATTGAATCCTAAATCTGCACTGTTAAGACATAAGTCATAATTACGTGCATTATCCCATTCACGGCAAGTGTAGTAGTGGTAGTGTTCACTGCGATGTTTGTTGATTTTACGGATTCTCTTATCAGCATCTTTTTCATTCATGCCAAACATATCCATAACAGTTTTAACACACACATCATGTGGAGCCCAAATGAAAACCTTAATAACATTTTCGTAGTCCTTAAGTACAAAATCAGCACATCTGCCCACAATGATACAAGATTCCTTTTCAGCAAGAGTTTTTATAATCTTAGCCTGATAATTGAAAAGGTTTTCTTTTGATGTAAACTTGCTATCTTCAGGAGGAATAATCTTGCCACTATATTGATTAGTTGATGGGTCAAATAAACCCTTGCTGATTTCTTCGTCATTCTTCTGGAAAAGGCCTAAATTGATACCACTGTCATCAGAAGCCATATAGAGAATTTCACGGTCATAGAAAGGTATATTTAAATCTTTAGCGAGCATCTGACCAACTGTTTTACCACCACTACCATAGTCACGTGCAATAGTAATAACGATTTTATTTTTCATAATATTTTTTCCACCTTTCAGCAATTATTCACTAAGGTAAGCTTTTTTAACTGATTCATTATTCAAGAGGTCTTTTGCATTACCTGAAAGTACGATTGAACCTGTTTCAAGAACATAAGCTCTATCAGCAATTGAAAGAGCTTTTTTTGCATTCTGTTCAACAAGAAGAACAGTTGTGCCATTTTCATTGATTGCCTTAATAATATCAAAAATTTCTGAAACAAGAAGGGGAGAAAGACCCATTGAAGGTTCGTCCATCAAGATAAAATCAGGTTTGGACATCAATGCACGTCCCATAGC
>CALBQZ010000089.1 GCA_937899735.1 uncultured Clostridia bacterium
CAACAACCATTGCTACAATCATACCGATAGGCATAACAAAAGGTTCAAGCCATGTGAGTTTGAACTTTTTAGCTATAACTTCAAAAATCAATGACACAATAACCGCTACAACCAATGTGATGATTGAAAGCACGCCTGCACCATCACCAAATATTTCAGGTTTACCTGCACCTGCAATAGCACGAGCAACGAAAGCACCGATAAGACCAATGAAAACTGCAGGTGTCAAAAGGTCAATAAATCCTGCAATACCATTTGATTTTTTCTCTGTATTTTCTTTCTTATCTTCTGTTTCAATCTTTTCTTCTTTTTTACCTGCATTCATGAACTTCTTATGTAATGGTTTTGCAATAAAAGGTAATAAAACAAGTGAGAAGCAGATACCAATAGTCATAACCCATGCAATACCTGCAAAAACAGCAGGGTCTGTAACCTCAACAGCTGTACCTCCTGTATGACCAAGGCCTTCCATAGCATTTTCTGCTGCTGTTGTTTCATACATAAGGTTACCGATAACCGAAAGTCTTACCCATGGGATTACCAATCCCAATGATGGTGCAAGAGCAATAACAGTTGCGAGAATTGATAACGCTGATGGGATTGTGAAAAGTGCACTTGATGTGATAGCGTTAGTTAATCTCTTTTTGTCAAGACCCAAAACCTTACCTTGCTTTAATGCTTTTACAAGGAAGAATATTGACTGCGCAAGAACAAAAAGGATTACGCCACCCGCAATCAAGTACAGACCTGTACTTTCTTTAAAGTCCATATCTTTCATCTCCTAAAACAAATATAGATATATTAAATCATTTTTTCATTTTAAAATCAACAATAATTTTGAACAGATTACTCTTGTGTTTCTATTTTGTTGAGTAATTTCATAATATTAAGGTAGAAGTTGTGTGTTTCCTCTTTATCTGCCAGCAAACCAATAGCCGTACCGTGGTCACCTGACTGAACAGGCATCACGTGCCATACTCCCGGATTGTACTCCATGTCCTCTTTGTATTGCACACTTGGTTCATCAGGTGGTGAGCAAGCTGCGATAACATCTACCAAGCCATCATTTCCTCCACTATTATCAATGCCCTTTTGTCTTGAATTGTGAAGCAAAAGGAATGATGTCAGATGCATAAGTGGCAAATCTGTCTTTTTTGCAATTTCCTTTTTCTTGTTTTCATCATACTCAACAGCATTGAAAGGATATGAAAAATAATAAATGCTTGGTACAATTTCCACCATATCATTAAGTTTTGTAATACCTTTTGGGGATAATCCAAACACAACATTATCGTCGGTTTCTTTGTACTGTTTTCGAGCTACTTTTCTTGCCTGATGTCCTGATTCTGTATCCTTTTGTCCCGGTGTATTTGTAAGGCCGAAATGTTCAAGGTGAAAATCAACTGCAGTACCATTTAGTGGCGAACGTCCCATGGCACATGTATAAAAAACCGTTCCTGCTTTTATTGGACGCAAAAGTTTGTATTTTTCTGCAACATCATATGTATCAACAACCCCTAACGGTGAGCAGATAGCACTTAAACTATAAATTAAATCTGCATGACCTCCCTTAAAGAGTTCTGAGGTTTCTTCACCTGTTACAGCAATTTCTCTCGGGTCACCATATGCAAGAAGGTGAGAAAGAACACGAATACACAACCCACCAAAGCTATGCCCAATCAAATGAACTTTTTTCTCTTTATTCCATCCCTCAAACAAAGGCTTTTCATATGTTCTGCCATATCGTTTATGGTTATGACGTTTGGCATGAGCAGCACCGAAGTCAACCGTTGTACCCATAAGCTGAGCATAAAGCTGGCAAGCCTGGTCCCAGGCGGACGAAATCGGACCTACAGATGCAGCATAGCACTCGTATCCTTTTTCATTCAGAAAGTTAATAAGATTTCCAGTTGTAGCACCCCAATAAGGCATTTTTTTGTTTATTCCTTCATTTTCTCCCCAACCGAACATGCCATGAACAAAAATGATAGGATAATTCAACATTTTATTTCTCATATTTTTCACTCCTTATCGTATTCACAAACTCACATTCCCCACTGACATTTACATTTTAACATTTATCTATATTTTTTTCAAGTAATGCTCAATAGGTTTACTATTATTATATCGTTTTTAGCCATATTTTTCGCCTTTTTGTTGCTTTAAATCACAAAAATTATCTATTGACAAACGAAAAAAAATACTATAAAATATAACACAATCAATTTAATAGCCCCTATCAAAAACAGTGAAGAAAACAAGACATAATTCACTCGCTTCCAGAGAGTTGCCGTTGGGTGCAAGGCAACACAGTGTTTATGTGTATAGCTCATTTCGGAGTTGCATAAGTGAAATCATAGCTTATGACGGTTGACCCCGTTACAAAGTCGGACCTTGCTTGAGGTCGCTAAGGTCGGCATTCGCCGATGAATTAGGGTGGTACCACGGTAGATTTTTCCATCGTCCCTATCAACAAACTTTGATAGTGGGGCGATTTTTTTATTTGGAGGTAAAAATATGAAATCAGGATGCCAGAAATATATCCCCTTTGAACCAATCAATCTTCCTGACAGACAATGGCCGTCAAAGACTATTGAAAAACCACCTGTTTGGTGTTCAGTTGACCTTCGTGATGGCAATCAGGCGCTTATTGACCCAATGAATTTGCAGGAAAAGATTGAATATTTCAAAACTCTTATAAATATCGGGTTTAAAGAAATTGAAGTTGGTTTCCCATCAGCTTCTGAAACTGAATATGAAATTTTAAGAACTCTTATTGAGAAAAATTTAATTCCTGACGACGTTACAATTCAGGTGCTTGTTCAGAGCCGTGAGCACCTTATCAGAAAGACTTTTGAGGCTATTGATGGTGCTAAAAATGTAATTATCCATTTCTACAACTCAACTTCAACTCTTCAAAGAAAAGTTGTTTTCAAAAAGGATATGGACGGTGTTATCGACATCGCTGTTCAGGGTGCTAAACTCATCAAACAGCTTACTGATGAGTTAAAAGCCCAGAAAGATGTTAACATCCGTTACGAATATTCACCTGAAAGCTTCTCAGGTACAGAAATGGATAATGCGGTACTTATCTGTGAAAAGGTTATGGAAGCGCTTGACATTAATGAAAAAAACAAAATTATCCTTAACCTTCCTGCAACTGTTGAGGGTAGTACTCCAAACGGTCACGCTGACCAGATTGAATATTTTTGCAGAAAGCTTAAAAATCGTGAAAACGCAATTATCAGCTTACACCCACATAATGACCGTGGTACTGCTGTCGCAGCCGCTGAGCTTGGTCTTTTAGCAGGTGCTGACAGAATTGAGGGTACTCTTTTCGGTAATGGTGAAAGAACAGGTAACGTTGATATTGTTACACTTGCTCTTAATATGTACACTCAGGGTATCGACCCAGGTCTTGATTTCTCAAATATGAACGAAATCAAGGAAATGTTTGAAAGAACAACAAAAATGCCTGTTGACCCAAGAAAGCCTTATGGTGGTGAACTTGTTTTCACAGCATTCTCTGGTTCTCATCAGGATGCTATCAACAAGGGCAAGGAATACATGCGTACAAGTGGTACAGAATACTGGGAAGTTCCATACTTGCCTATTGACCCTGCCGATGTCGGTCGTGAATACGAGCCAATCATCCGTATCAACAGCCAGTCGGGTAAGGGCGGCGTTGCATACATCATGGCAGAGTATGGTTATAATATGCCAAAAGCTATGCATCCTGAATTCTCAAAGATTGTTCAGAAAGTCTGCGACGAAAAAGGAAAAGAACTCGCAAAAGAAGAAGTATACTCACTCTTCCAGCAAGAATACCTCAATGTTGCTGGTCCATACAAATTGCTTAGTTACAAGTTCTATGAGGAAAGAGAACATGGTGAAGAACAGTCAAGAGTTCACTTTGTTGGTACTGTTCAGTATAATGGCAATGAGCCACAGCAGATTGAAGGTATTGCAGCAGGTCCTATCGGTGCATTCTGTCAGGCTA
>CALBQZ010000090.1 GCA_937899735.1 uncultured Clostridia bacterium
CTTTAAGGTTAATATAATCATCCAATGATACATTTGGCCAGAAATTAACAAGCTGGATAACTGAATTTTTACTGCCAATACGGTCAATTCGACCAAAACGCTGAATAATACGGACTGGGTTCCAATGGATGTCGTAATTCACAAGATAATCGCAATCCTGCAAGTTCTGACCTTCAGAAATACAGTCAGTTGCAATAAGAATATCAATATCAACCTTTGGAATGCCCGCAAACAAGTCTCTGTCCTTAGAAATTGGAGAGAAACATGTAAGCACAGTGTTCATATCTTTGTTTGGCAACTTTGCAGTTGTTTTTCCATCAACTGAACCTGTAATCATTGCAGAATCAAGTCCAAATTTCTCTTTAACATATACACTAACATTGTCATATAAATATTTAGCGGTATCTGCAAAGGCTGAAAATATAATAATTTTCTTATTATCTGCGTTTATTGGATTGTTGATTTTATCTTCGATTAACTTGAATAATTCCTGAAGTTTCAAGTCATATTCAGGTGTAATATCTGCAACCATATATGTAAGTAAATCAAGTACTTCTGCATCTTTTGCAAGACTTTCACGCCAGGACACATAATCCATATCTGCAATATCAATTTTAACTTTCTTACCAACAGAGAAAATATCGTCATTCTGGTCTTCTGAATCGAATTCATCAACATCAGTTATGTCTGTAAGCTCAAAGTTAACACTTGAATGTTTATCATAATTATCAATCATTTCGATTGTATTTTTGATTAAATCTTTAATGCGAATTAATGTAAGATTGAACGCATAAACTGAACTTTCCATACGCTTCATAAGGTTGATTGCAGTAAGTCTTCTGATACCTTGCTCACGACCAAGTTGAGTAAGACTCTTATTATCTTTAAACAATTCTGAATATTTTTCAGCCTTTCTCGGATGGATATACATAGATGGAGTATATATAGAAAGAGTCAATTGCATTAACTGTTCAAAAATTTCATTGTAGCTAATTGCTTCTTTCAAATCAGTAAGGTTTGGTCTTAATGATAATGGCTTTAATCTTGTTGGGAAAGTGCCAATATCAGTTGTATCGTAATATTTCTGAATATGCTTTCTTGAACGAGCAATAGTAACACTATCAAGAACCTCAAAGAAATCAAAACTCAACATTCTTAACAAGTTGTCTGTTGTTCTCTCTTCAACATCCCAATTGCTCCACTCGTTAAAAGCTCTTTGAGCATTTCTGAATATTTCATCAATTGTACGGTTGGTATTGAGCTTTTCATCAATGTAATCTGTATGACCTTCGTATGCAAGAGCCAACTGATTCTTCAAATCAAGGAATTTGTTATTAACAGGTGTAGCTGACAGCATCAAAACCTTTGTTTTAACACCTACACGGATAACATATTTCATCAATTTTACATAACGATTTTCCTTATCATTTTCATCAGGATTATCGATAATTTTACCGCCATTACGGAAATTGTGAGATTCATCAATAACAACAAGGTCATATGTATCCCAACGAAGACGAGACAAATCAGTTCCGTTTGACACACCGTGGTCACGCCCAAGGTCTGTATGATAAAGAACTTTATAATTCAAACGATCTTCTGCAATAGGGTTATTAATGTAATTGTCACGATATGTATTCCAGTTGTTTGCCAGTTTCTTTGGACAAAGTACAAGAACACTCTTATTTCTTGATTCGTAGTACTTGATTACTGAAAGAGCTGTAAACGTCTTACCAAGACCAACACTATCAGCGAGAATACAGCCATTATACTTTTCGAGCTTATTAATTATTGCAAGAGCAGCATCCTTTTGGAAGTTATAAAGCATATTCCATATTTTACTGTCCTTGAATCCTGTTGCTTCATTGGGTAGAACATCTTCTGATATATCTTCAAGAAATTCGCTGAAAATATTATAAAGAGTCACAAAATAGATAAAATCAGGAGAGTTTTCATTATAAGCAGTTGTAATGCTATCAATTACTTCTTCGGTTACATCCTGAAGTAGTTTTTTATCACTCCAAATTTCGTTAAAGTCATTGATGAGAGTCTGCCCTAGTGTAGTATCTTTAACAATTGTTGTGGTAATTGCATTACCTTTTTCACATCCAAGTTCTGTCGTTGTAAAATTGTTAATCGGAGTATATCCAATTCCATCTACCACAATTTGACCCTGAATAGTTTTGTCGCTAATATTTGACTTGAATTTAACTTTTTCACGAATCCAGTCTGCACATTCTTTAGCAATTGCTTTTTGAGTGAGTTCGTTGCGAAGCTTAACCTCAAATTCAGTACCGTAAAGACTACGTTCCCTGTTTAATCGTGGAATATAAAATTCTCTTTTTTCTTTTTTGGATTTTTCTGTAACAAATGTTGGTGAAGTGAAAATAAAACGCAATTCATCTATATCTTTAAGTTCTGATTTTAACTCCTGAAAAGCATAAATAGAAAAGCAAGCTGCCGCAATTGACAATTTACTATCTTGCTTAATTTCAACTGATAAATCATCTCTAAGAGTTTTATTTATATTATTAATAATTTCCACACTTTTCCCACCAATCACAATATATGATTTTGAATACAATAAATCAGTTTATTATATCATATTAGACAAATTAAAACAACTTTTTATTTATAACATAATCTTTATGTATATAAATCGAATTTTGATTCCATTTTGTGACATTTTTCGTAATTTATAAGAAACACTAATTAGAAACAAGTACGCATATTTCCCTTATTTTACATATAATATTAAGGGAATATTTGCTTAAAAGGTTGACTTTTCCCTTATTTTACACTAAAATATAAGGGAATTAGTAAGGAGGTAAGGAAATGAGAACTTTTAATTACTCCAAAATTAAAGAGCAAAAATGGGATTCTGACATCCTTGGTTTGATTGCTGCTATCTACAAAGAGGCAGGAAAACAAGAATTATATCTTAAGCAGCAACCTGAAAAACTTGAAAAGCTCGTTGAGATTGCAAAGGTGCAGAGTACCGAGGCTTCAAATGCTATTGAAGGTATCGTTACAACAAGCACTCGTGTTAAACAGTTGGTTGAAGAAAAGACTACTCCCAGAACTCGTGATGAACAGGAAATCGCAGGCTATCGTGATGTGTTGAATGTGATTCACGAAAGCTTTGATGCGATTCCGTTGACTCAGAATTACATCCTTCAGCTTCACAAGATGTTATACAGTCATATGAACAACCCAATGGCAGGCAAAACCAAGAGTGTGCAGAATTATATAAGTGCAACATATCCTGATGGTCATAGTGTAACTTTATTCACTCCACTTTCACCTTTTGAGACACCTGAAGCACTTGATAAGATTTGCGAGGAATTCAACAGAGTAATCGGAAATATGGAAGTCGAACCATTGATTGCTATTCCGATTTTCATTCACGATTTTCTTTGCATTCATCCTTTCAATGACGGCAATGGTAGAATGAGTCGTCTGCTCACAACATTACTTCTCTATAGAAGTGGTTTTTATGTTGGTAAGTACATTTCACTTGAAGCTAAAATTGCGAAAAATAAAGACCTCTATTATGATGCACTCAGTCAGGCTCAAATTGGTTGGCACGAGGGAAATGAAGATAATGTGCCTTTTATTAAATATCTGCTTGGAACAATTCTTGCTGCATATAAGGACTTTGAAGAACGATTTGAACTGATTGAAGAAAAACTCCCTGCAATTGAAATTGTAAGAAAAGCAACACAGATTAAAATCGGTCGTTTCACCAAACAAGATATTCGTGAGCTTTGTCCATCACTTAGTGTAAGTGCCATTGAAGGTGCATTACGAAAGATGGTTGAATCCGAAGAATTAAAGCGTGAAGGTAATGGTAAGAATACTTGCTATTATCGATTGAAATAAAATCACACAAAAATTGCCTATGAAGTTAGAAGCAACATCTAACCTCATAGGCGTTATGCTTTTAGTCCAGTCAAATAATAAAAACGGACTTATCTCTTGTTACGATTTTTGAAGTCCTTGTCAATTTCTGCACTCCAGTCGTCTGCCATGCACTTACTTGCACGAACATTACAAACTGCTTTTGAAACTGTTTCGTACAAAACTGATGTGCCTTGTGCATCGGCATTGTAGTTAACTGCACGATTACGGTCGATGCCATAGCGTTTTGCGGTTTCAACTGCATCGATATTCGCACCGATGAACAAAAATTCCCAACCGCATTTTTCCTTTTGTCTTTCAATCATCTGTTTCACCTTGTCAGATGAATAGTGATGACTTGCATTTTCCTGACCATCAGTTGTGATGATGAAAATTGTGTTTTCAGGCACATCTTCTTCTCGCGCATACTTGTGTACATTCCCGATATGATGAATTGCACCACCGATAGCATCAATAAGCGCTGTGCAACCACCAACGAAATAATCATCTTCTGTCATTGGTCTGATTTCGTCAAGACTTACTCTGTCGTGGATTACTCTACTCTCATCATCGAAAAGAACAGTTGAAACGATACATTCGCCATCCTGTTTTTTCTGCTTTTCAATCATTGAGTTAAAGCCACCGATTGTGTCACTTTCAAGGCCACTCATTGAACCACTTCTGTCTAAAATAAATACGAGTTCAGTTAAGTTTTTCTTCATTGTAAATTCCTCCAAAAAATAATGTGATTGTGGGTTTCTTCAACCTTACAACCACATTATAATGAGTTATTTACTCCAAAAGGTCTCTTGACGGGAGACTTTTTATTACGGTTAGTCCCTACAAATCTGAATTATTATCCTTTTAATTTTCGTTGAATGTGCAAAGGCAAAAATGATATAGGACAGTTATCTATAATCTGATATTTAGGACAATTAAAATCGTTTGCCGCCAAATACTGTCTCGGTACTTCTCCGTATTTTTCACATTTGGGATTCCAAGGGTAAGACTTCATATCGAAGAATTTACACGATTTACATATTGGAGCTGTTACTGTGCCGATTAACGGTGCTTCCAAATTGCTTTTTGCCTTATCACATTCTTCTCTGTATTTCTTCATTAACTCTTCAGTTAAAAAATCCATTATACTACCCCGTATCTAAAATAATTTCTTAATTTTACTACTGAATATGCTACACTCCCAACAACTGTTGATCGAATTGGTACAGCACTTCATTTACATCAAAGATAGTTTTATAGTTTCCTGTTTCGATGAAATACTGGATGATTACATCGAATTTGTTGCAATTTGAAAGGCTGTATCCTGCTGTTTTGAGCAAATGTGTTGCTTCGTCAAGGTCAAGTTTAAGTCCAATTGCAAATGATATTGCAGTTAATTTACTTGGCTTGTAATCAGGACTACACTTGATTTTTGAGAAGGTCTTTTTGCTTACATTTGAGCGTTTGTATGCCTCAACATCTGTGATGCCTTTCTTGTCTATATAGTAGAAAAGTGTGTCTGCAAAGCCCTTGTCCATCTGTTTGAGCATATCTTCAAGTGTTGCTTCCTTGCTATAACATTCATCAATATCCATTGGAATTGATTCACAAGGTTTCAGTTGTCTTGCACGACCAAAAAATGGTTCTTTGCGTCTGTTCTCTACCAAAGGTACTGATTGAGAACTGCACACAAAATCGTTCTGTTCAACATATGTATCGTCGATATATGATGCCACATCACAGAACAGTTTTTCGCTGATTTCAAACGACATTTTATCATACACCACAAGGTAAACGAGCATTTCATTCTCAAAAAGGAAATCGCTGATGACACTCGTTGCAATCTTCAATACGGACTGTTTTGGGAATCCGTAAGTCCCCGATGCGATAAGTGGAAATGCAATGGTCTCACAATTGTTCTCTTTTGCAAGTTTCAAGCACTCCTTATAGCAAGACACAAGCATTTCTTCAGGGTTTTGGGATTCTTCCCAGACCGGTCCTACTGTATGTATAACATACTTGCATGGCAATTTGAATGCAGGTGTGATTTTTGCTTTTCCTACATCGCACCCACCGAGTTTTTCACAACATTCCAAGAGTTCAGGACCTGCTGCCTCGTGAATTGACAAATCTGTCCCACCACCCGGGTAGAGATGTCTGTTTGACGGATTAACAATGGCATCACATTCAATTTTAGTTATATCCTGACGAATAATTTTAAGTGGCATAGTTATCTCCTTATTTTGGTATGCGATTTAGGTGCATTCCACCATTTTGTTTCAGCCACAAGTGGCATTGTTTATAGTCTGGAAAGACCTTATCAATCTCTGCATAGAATCGTGCTGAATGGTTCATTTGCTTTATGTGGCACAATTCATGGACAACAATACTGTCA
>CALBQZ010000091.1 GCA_937899735.1 uncultured Clostridia bacterium
TTGAAATAATTTTTGATGTAAGCGTAGAAAGAATACTTGCTTTTACACCACTACCGAGTCCGTCCGACAACACAATAACTGTTGAATCGTCACTAGGCTCAACTATATCAACATGGTCTCCGCAAAGCTCTTCACCGTGATGATTTATACTCTTATATCCGATATCAGCACATAAATCATTCATTGGTAATTGACTCCTTAAGCTTTGCAAGAGCAATTTTTGTTTCTGCAGCAGTTTCACCTAAAAGAGAAGCAATTTCCTGAACAATTCGCATCTGCTTTTCAACAACCTTGTCTGCAACTTCGATAGTCTGACGACCGATATCTTCTTTCTTTTCACGTTCTTTTTCTTCATCAGTAATATCACGCATAATACTGATTAAAAGGCGTGAATCCTTATCATGAACAACAGTTTGTTCTACATAACGCTTATATTCAGCAAGATAAACTCTTTCATCACGAATTTCTCTGCCTGTTGAGATTACCTGCATAAACACACTTGGGTCAAGAATACGGATTACCTGGTCACCCAAAACATCAGAAGCTGAACGGATGTTCATAATTTTTCTTGCTGCATCATTAATCTGTTGAACTTCAAGTTGCTCATTAAGAACAATGAGTCCGTTTGGTGAATTGTTAACAATAGTGTCTGAAAAACTTTCTGCTTTATCTTTAAGAAATGGTAGACACATTGAAATTTCAGCTTTACCCTGAATAATTGCAATAGCCTTTTCACGACAAGTGTTATACCCACAAGAACCACAGTTAAGCTCCTGAGAAGGTTTGAATTTACCCATTTGACGAAGAATATTGCTTATTTCGATTTCAGATGGTTTTGTGTTTCTCTGTTCAATATAGGAAAAGGTCTTTTTAAGCTCGATAGTTTTTGGTTGAGCCACATCAAAGTCCTTTTTACCTGCGTAATTTGCAACCTCAATATAGTCCTTGATATTTGAGGTATGATGATATTTCTCGATAACAGGACCACCAACACAACTACCTACACAAGCAGACATTTCTATAAAGCAATTATGTATTTTGCCTTTTTCAAGGTCTTTAAGCACTTGAATGCAATTTTCAACACCGTCAATTGCAACATAAGTATAGCCTTTAACTTCACTCATAGTTTTAAGTATACCACCTGTTGTAGGGAAGAAACGTGCACGACTGTAATCGTTGTTGTCCTGAATGTTTTCAATTTCAATATTATCTTCTTTAAGCCACTCAGAAAGCTCTTCAAAGGTTAAAACTGCATCAACAATTCCGTCATAATACTGGGCTTCATCCTTTTTAGCAACACAAGGACCTACAAAAACCGTTTTTGCGTTTGGGATTCTCTTTTTGATATCTTGACAATGTGCCTGCATTGGCGACATAACATCTGCAAGATACTCAAGAACTGCAGGATAATGCTTTTGAATAAGAAGATTGATTGAATGACAACAAGAGGAGATGACAACATCTCTGTCTTCTTCCTCTAACATTCTCTCATATTCGTTTTTTACGATTGTTGCACCGATTGCAGTTTCCTCAACATCATAAAAGCCAAGCTTTTTAAGTGCTGTACGCATTGAGTTAATACCAGCACCATCATAGTTCGCAATAAATGACGGTGCAATACTTACAACAACAGGGTCACCACTCTGAAGGAATACTTTTACCTTTTCTACTTCGTTAACAATTTCTTTTGCATCCTGTGGACACACAACAAAGCACTGACCACATAAAATACATTCGTTACCGATAATATGCGCCTGATTTCCTGAAAAACGGATTGCTTTTACAGGACAGTGACGAATACATTTATAGCAGTTTTTACAGTTTGATTTTTTAAGTGTCAAACAATTAGCCATTTACTGCTACTCCCTTTCGTTTAAAATTTGCTTAGGACATTTTCCTGAAAAAATTCTTTAAAGTTCTCTTTTGTAATGCCTGTATGAACATCGTCATCTATCTGAATAGTAACACCTACACGATTACACTTGCCGATGCAAAAGCTACCGGCAAGTGTAATTTCATCTTCTAAATGATTTTGTTCAACGGCTTTTTGAAGAAGCTCTACTATTTCAGGAGAACCTTTCAAGTGGCATGAGCTACCAACACAAACCTGAATAATCATAATCTATTTTACCTTTGCTAATACTTCTTTATTAAAGAATTCGTCAACTGTGTCAGGTGTTACTGAATGGAAAGTATCATCTACTGTAACACAAACACCTTGCTGACATTTACCCATACAGAATGTGCCACCCAACTCAACCTTATCACCAAGCTTGTTTTCGCTGATAAGATACTGAAGTTGTTCTACTACTTGACGTGAGCCTTTGATATGACATGAACTACCAATACATACTGTAATTTTCATTTTACTTTTCTCCTTATTCGTAATCTACAACATCAACCCAAGAAAGAAGGAATTCTCTTTCTTTTTCATTACCCTTAACTGACTGTGAAGCAGCAACAATTGGCATCCACTTCTGAACATATTGTTTTGCTGTGTTACTCTTTGTGCAGAACATATCAAGATATGTCTTTGCACCTTCAATATCGCCATTGAGCCAGAAGAGAAGGTATGTTCTTGCAGCATCTGCTGAAGCGTTACCCTGAGTAGCGTGTGACCAGTCAATAATATATGGAGTGCCATCTTCTGTAATAATGATATTTGATGGGTTAAAGTCGCCATGACAAACCTTTTTATGTTTAGGCATACCCTCAAGGCGTGTATGAAGGTCATAACGTGTTGTTGCATCAAGTTCGCTAATACTGATTTTTCTGTTCATTTTATCCTTGAGTTTATTAAGGAGTGCACATTCTTTTGAATGGATACCGAGCTGAATATCAACAAGAAGTTCGATGTATTCGTTTTTCTTTTCAACATCTTCATCCATAAGTTGCTGAAGTGTCTTGCCCTTGATATACTCAGAAACGATAGCCCATTTGCCATCAATCATTGTTACTTCAAGAATTTTTGGAATATTAAGACCTGTTTCTTCGATACGAGCCTGATTAAGGGCTTCGTTAAGAACGTCTGCCTTTGAATAATCTTCGTTAAAAACCTTAACGCACTTATCGCCATCACGATAGATAGTTTTGTTATTTCTTACTGCTATTACTCTATCAAGTTTCATTTCGATTTCCTCCTTTAATTATGCCTTTTTACCTTTACGGTATGTTACTTTAACTTCGTCAACTTTTGCGCCTTCTTCGATGTGAGCTGCTGTTGGTTTTGGAGCTTCAACGAAATGTTTGCCATAGTAAGCGTTGAGATACATCTGCTTGATTTCGCTCATAAGAGGATATCTTGGATTAGCACCTGTGCACTGGTCATCAAATGCTTGTTCAACCATTTCGTCAAGGTTATCAAGGAATACTTTTTCATCAACACCGTAGTCCTTGATTGTTTCTTTAATGCCAACCTTTGCTTTAAGCTCGTTGATTGCTTTGATAAGATTTTCAAGCTTTTCTTCGTCATTCTTACCGCCAAGACCGAGATAGTCAGCGATTTCAGCGTAACGAGCAAGTGTATGTGGGTGGTCATACTGTGAGAATGTACCCATCTTTGCAGGTGCTTCACTTGCGTTGAAACGAAGAACCTCTTCAATCATAAGAGCGTTTGCTACGCCGTGAGGTAAGTGATGGAATGCACCTAATTTGTGAGCCATAGAATGGCAGACACCTAAGAAAGCATTTGCAAATGCCATACCTGCAAGTGTAGATGCATCCGCCATTTTCTCTCTTGCAACCGGGTCATTTGCACCATTTTCATAAGCAGATGGTAAATATGTAAAAATATTTTTCATTGCTTTTAATGCAAGACCATCTGTATAATCAGTTGCCATAATAGATGCATATGCTTCTAACGCATGTGTTAACGCATCGATACCAGATGCACTTGTTAATCCCTTTGGCTGTGTCATCATATTATCTGCATCAATAATTGCCATATTTGGAAGCAATTCATAGTCTGCAAGCGGATATTTTACCCCTGTCTTTTCATCTGTAATAACTGCAAATGGTGTTACTTCTGAACCAGTACCAGATGTTGTTGGAATAGCAACCATAAGAGCTTTTTTACCAAGTTCAGGAAGTTGACAAATTCTTTTTCTGATATCCATAAATCTCATAGCGATATCTTCGAATACTGTGTCTGGTTGTTCATACATTAACCACATAATTTTAGCAGCATCCATTGGAGAACCACCACCAAGAGCGATAATTACATCTGGTTCAAAACTTCTCATAGCTTCTGTTCCTGCTTTTGCGCATTCCAATGTTGGGTCTGGTGCAACTTCATAGAAGCAGGTATGCTGAATTTTCATTTCATCTAATTTGTTTTCGATAGATTTTACATATCCGTTTTTATATAAGAAGCTATCTGTTACAATAAATGCTTTCTTCTTTCCAAGTACGTTGCCAAGTTCGTCTAAGGCTACTGGCATACAGCCTTTTTTGAAATATACCTTCTGAGGTGCTCTAAACCAAAGCATGTTTTCTCTCCTTTCGGCTACAGTCTTAATATTGATTAAGTGTTTTACTCCTACGTTTTCTGAAACGGAGTTTCCACCCCATGAACCACAACCTAAGGTTAAAGATGGTGCAAGTTTAAAGTTGTAGATGTCGCCGATACCATCATGTGCTGCTGGTGTATTTACAAGAATTCTACAAGTCTTCATAGCGGCTGCATGTTTTGCAAGCTTTTCTGTTTGTGAAGGATGTGCATAAATAGATGATGTATGACCATATCCGCCATCTGCAACCAACTGTGCTGCTTTTTCTAATGCTTCATCAAACGTAGTCGCTTTGTACATTGCAAGAACAGGCGACAATTTTTCATGAGCAAATTCTTCGGAAATATCTACCGATTCTACCTCGCCAATCAAAATTTTGGTTTCTTCTGGTACTTCTACGCCAGCAAGCTGAGCGATTTTGTATGCAGACTGTCCTACAATTTTAGCATTTAAAGAACCGTGGATAATAATTGTTTTTCTTACTTTGTCTAATTCTTCGCCCTTTAAGAAGTAACAACCGCGAAGTTTAAATTCATCTTTTACTGCTTCATAAACATTTTCCATAACCGTTACAGACTGTTCGGAT
>CALBQZ010000092.1 GCA_937899735.1 uncultured Clostridia bacterium
ATGCTATAATACATTTAACATTTAAGTTAAATGTTAAAGGAGTGAGTTTATGGGACTTCAGAATACATTAAAAGCCCTTTCCGACCCGGTGCGTAGAGAGATACTCAATATGCTTAAAAGTGGTCAGATGACAGCAGGGGAGATAACCGAAAAATTCGATATAACAGGTGCTGCAATTTCCCGACATCTGTCAGTTTTAAAAGAAGCCGACCTTGTCCGTGATAAAAGGGACGGGAAATTCATAATATATGAATTGAACGCATCCGTCCTTGAAGAAATTATGCTTTGGCTCAAAGATTTGAAAGGAGATGGTAATAATGATTAAGAAGAATTTACCAAAACTGATAATTACATCATTAGTAATCCTTATACCAATACTTATTGGTCTTATACTATGGGATAAATTGCCTGACCAAGTCCCTGTACATTGGGATATAAATGGTGAAGTTGATGATTATGCTAATAAAATGCAAGCAGTATTTTTGATGCCTTTAGTGTTAGTTGCATTTCATTGGATTTGTGTTTTAGGAACATTACTTGACCCTAAAAGGCAGAATATCAACGACAAAATGTTTACTCTTGTTTTGTGGATTATTCCTGTTATATCGTTGCTTTGCAACTCAATGGTATTTGCAACTGCATTGGGCCATAAAGTCGATGTTGAAATAATTATGCCACTGTTTATGGGTGCATTGTTTGTTATAATCGGCAATTATATGCCTAAATGCAAACAGAGTTATACAATGGGTATCAAATTACCTTGGACTTTAAATGACGAAGAGAATTGGAACAAAACACATCGTATGGCAGGTTTTCTTTGGGTAATAGGTGGAGTTATAATAATGGCAACAGCATTTTTAGGTACATTCTGGCTCTTCTTTGTTCTGCTTATACCAATGGTAGTTGTCCCATTCGTTTATTCTTATGTTCTTTATAAAAAGAAAAATAAATAACAGTTTATAGTAGCGGAGCTTTTGCTCCGCTTTCTTTTTGCGTTTTGCACTTTGCATTCTGCACTTATTTATTGACATCTTTTCAATCAATGGTATAATAATATAGTTAAAATGGGTATATATGTACTGATAATCACATTTGAAAGGTGGTAAATCCCATGGGCTATACAGTTGAAGACATCCTTAAAATTGCAAAAGAGAAAAATATAAAGTTTTTGCGTTTGCAGTTTACTGACATTTTCGGTCAGATGAAAAATATCGCAATTACTGAAAATATGTTTGAAAAAGTGCTTACTGACGGTCAGATGTTTGACGGTTCATCAATTGAAGGATTTGTTCGTATTGACGAGTCTGATATGTATTTGAAACCTGACCTTGACACATTCACAGTTCTCCCTTGGAAAGAGGGTACAGCACGAGTAATCTGTGACGTTTATGGTGCTGATAAAGTTACTCCATTCACAGGTGACCCTCGTTACGTTCTTCGTTCAGTAATCGATGATGCAGCAAGTATGGGCTATTCAATCAATGTTGGTCCTGAATGTGAATTCTTCCTTTTCAAGCTTGATGAACATGGCAGAGCAACAACAAAGACTAATGATGCTGTTGGATATTTCGATATTGGTCCTGCTGACGATGGTGAACAGTGCAGAAATGATATCTGTATTGCACTTCAGCAGATGGATTATGAAATTGAGGCTTCTCACCATGAATGTGCAGAGGGTCAGCACGAAATTGACTTTAAATTTGCTGAGGCACTTGACGCAGCTGATAAGGTTGTTACATTCAAGCACGTTGTTAAGACTTATGCTCGTCGTAACGGACTTCACGCAACATTTATGCCAAAGCCACTTTACGGTGCAGCAGGCAACGGTATGCATACAAACTTGTCACTTATGAAAGACGGACAGAATGCATTCTATGACCCTGATGATAAATACGGACTCAGTGAAACAGCATATCAGTTCATTGCCGGTGTTCTTCATCATATCAAGGCAATTACTTGTGTTGCAAACCCACTTGTTAACTCATATAAGAGATTAGTTCCCGGATTTGAAGCGCCTGTTTATATTTCTTGGTCTGCATCAAACCGTTCAGCACTTATCCGTGTTCCTGCAGCAAGAGGAATGGCAACTCGTGTTGAGCTTCGTTCATCCGACCCATCCTGTAACCCATATCTTGAAATGGCTCTCTGTATTGCAGCAGGTCTTGACGGTATCAGAAAAGGTATGAAAGCACCTGAGGGAATTACAACAAATATCTACGATATGACAAGGGAAGAAAGAAAAGCACAGGGTATTGAAAATCTTCCAAGCACATTACAGGAAGCAACGAGAGAATTTGAAAAGAGTGAGTTTGTAAAAGATGTTCTTGGTGAACATATTTTCTCAAAATACCTTGCAGGTAAGAAACAGGAATGGGAGAGTTACACAACAAGAATCACTCAGTGGGAAATCGAAGAATACCTTACAAAATATTAAAAATTAACGGTAGGTGAAAGCCTGCCGTTCTATTTTAATTGTTGACTATTTTTGGCATTTGTGCTATAATTCATTCATATCTTTGTACATAAAAGGAGAAATTATTATGGCAGTATTAAAAGACATTGATAAGGCTGCTGAATCAAAAGGTTCAGTTCTTGTTACAATCTGGCAGTTTGTTAAATTTATCGTTGTAAGTCTTCTTGCAATGATTGTACAGTTTGTACTTCTTAACACACTTCAGCTTATTCCTGCAATTAAAGAACTTTACACACAGGATTTCAGCTGGTGGGTATTTGTTTATCCGGTTGCAGTTGGTGGACTTGGTTACTTTATCGTAAGTAATGTTGCAAATATTATCGCACAGATTGTTGCTTTCTTTGTTAACAAGGAAAAGACATTCAATTCAGGTGCAAATGTTGCAGTTGCTCTTCCAATTTATATTGTTTTCACAATTGGTCTTATCTTCTTCTCAGCATGGCTTAACCCAACACTTAAAGGCGTTTTTGTTAACTTCGACTGGTGTGACGAAGTTCTTGCTAAGAATATTGCAACAATGATTTGCTCAGCAGTTCAGTTCTTCCTTTATTTCCCGGTTGACAAAATTCTTTTCCACAAGAAAAAGGAAGAAAAAGCTGAATAATTAAAGCTCTTTGAAAATCTGCCCTGTGTCTTTTTGATGCAGGGTATTATTTTTAGGTGACATTATGAAAAAATATGCAAAACCATATAAAATAGTTTCGATAATTCTTTCTGCCATATTGTGTATAGCAATATCTGTAAGCCTTTTCTCGGCAACAATTATCAGTGGTGCAAAAGTTTATTTGATTTCTGATAAGTTCGACGCATATGTAGAAAGTACGGATTTGTCATCACTTACATTTATATATAATGGTGAAAAAATTACCTTGGAAAAGTTTGTAAAAGATTATGTTTCAAACGACATCAAGGACTATATGGATAATGGTCCGTTAAGTGGTATAACAAGTCTTTTGAATCCTTTTGCAGGACAGATTACAGATTTTGCTGTTGATGCTGCACTTTCTTCTGAGTACACAAATAAGGTTGTGAAAACACAGGTTCATTCAATCGTCCGTTATTTTATCGACGGTGATGTGGATGCTGCAAAAGAGAGAATTGAAAAAGGAGTTACCCTTGAAACTAATCCTGAGCTTAATCCTGACAATGCCTCAACCACAGAAGATAGAATAAATATAGAAGTTAAAAAGGCAGTTTTTCAGTATATCGAAACCGAGTCAGGACTTACAACTGACCAGATTGTTATATTGATGTCCCATAAAACAGTTAACACCCTTATGACAATCTGTGAAGTTCTTGCGCTTTTACTTATGCTTATAAATGCTCCTTTTGTATGGGCTGCACTTCTTTATTTAGGTGTAACTGCAAATATCTATTCGGCAATGCTCTATATTGTGGTGCATAACTTCAATGAAAAGTATAAGGAAATGGGTGATTTGGTTTCATATCAATTCCTGAAACCAATCGTTGATGCATATATTCCTTATGGTGAAAAAGCATCTCTTTATGGTACAATCATTCTCCTTGTTGCCGTTGCAGTGTTTATAGCAATTAAAGTTATTAAAAAGAAAAAATCTCAGGGTTAAACCTGAGATTTTCTTTTATTATCACTTCTTAAATTTAAGAATAACCGACATAATGAAATGCTTTGTCTTTGGCATAAGATTACTGTAAAGATAATATTTGAGTTTCTTGTTTACAAAAATATATTCACCGACAAACTCGTAGTATTTTGCACCGAAGCTCATTTTGAAATCGTTGATTCCAACAAAGTTATCTCGTGGGTCCATTCTGCCCAATGTACCGTCAGCGTTGATTTCAGGCTCTTTAACCATAACATAACCAAGGTCGTGAATGTGACAACCTGTTTCAATACTCTTGCATATTCTCAGATAGTTAAGATAGTGGCTTGAACGGGTATTGTTTCTTATAATATTCTTTGTGCCACCGAAAAGACAGGAAGCAACACCTGCATAACGGAGAGTGAAACCACCTGCAACAGGGATAACTGCATCTTCAGAATAATCCTTTGTCTCTTCCATTCGTGTGTTGAAAGCCTTTGTGTTGTTGTCAATGGCTTCAATATCATTTTTAATTCCCTTGATTTTCTTTTCAGGGGCAGTTTCCAAGGTCACTAAAAGTTCAGCCTTTTTGCTCTGTCTTTCTTTTTCAAGGTCACAGTCAACTTTTTTGTTGTAATATACTATTGTAATATCACAATGTTCAGCAAAAACACTCATAAGATGAGTGATGTAGTCACCATTTCTCTGAACAAATTCATTACGGTTTGATGTGTCTTCCATAACACTCATAAATTCGTCCATAATTGCAGGATTGTTTTTAACATCTTCATAAGTGTATGTCTTTGCTTCAAGACCACGTGTTGCGCCGATTCTTACGGAATAACGAACACCTTTTTCACAGTCCTTTAAAATCTTGTCAGCAGGAATCTGCTTACCATCGTCATCCAGAAGATGAATATATGTCTGAACAGGGTGCTTGTATGTGTAAGAGTCAATAACAGTGTTGAGTTTAAGTCCGTTTTCAATAAAAAGCTTGTGACTTTCAATACCCTCATTTACAGTTTCACCATTTATTCTCAAAGGAATAAGTGGGTCCATAATAAGGGCAGTAGCACCTGCTTTTTTTGACTCCTTTTTAATAAAGTCAAGAAATGATTTTTGCAGGTCTTTGTTTGAGTAATCGCAAACAGCACCGCAGGGGATGTACCATATAAGTCCTGCACCCGGCATTTTGCGTTCAAGCACCATACAGGTAAGAACTCGGTTTTCACCCTCAAATCCACTGTAAAGTATGGATTTCCATGCCTCTTTTACAAGGTGCCAACTTGAACATTGAAGATATGAACCTTTGTTTTCAATAACAAATTTGTCAAAAGCTTTTGTATCAGTTTCTATTTTAAACTGGAACATAAAAACACTCCGTTTCAAATGTCATAACAAAGTTATTATACCATGGAATAAAGACTAATACAACTATGTATAAATAAAAAGACGGGGTGATTAACCCCGTGCTTTTGGCTATGTGATTTATTTATCTTTTCTGTGTTTTTCAATAGTTTGTGTAACACGCTTGTCATTATATATTGTGAAGAAAATCAATGAAAGAAGACTGAAACCACCTGCAAAGACGCCTGTGAGCTTAACACCCTGAAGTCCAACGGATTCACCTGATAAAGCACCGATTGCAAGGATACTTGAAACACCCATCATAGCAATAGCAGATGCGATTTTTTCAATAAATGTCTTAACGGCAGAGAAAATTCCCTCACGGTTAACCTTGTTTTCAAGACTGTCGCATTGAATAATATCGGAAAGCACGGATTGTGGAAGAATGTTAATTGCAGCAAATGGGAATGAAACAACAACACCCATAGCAAGACCTACAAACAACTCTTTTCCCGGTGCAAGAGCAGCAATTTTGTCACCGAAATAAATGAATCCGAAAACAATGGTGAAAACAATACTTGCAAGTACCAATAAAATCTTCTTGTTGTATTTTCTGCTGAATTTGATAATCACAGGGAAAAGGCAGATTGCAACTGCAATAGCCGAAAGCATAACAAGGAATGACTGTGATTCAGGCACGTTGAGAAGCATTGTGATATAGTAGAGCATAGCAGTCTGGAAAAATGCCATTGAAACACCACTGAAAAGGTCACCAAGGCTGAAAATTACGAAATCACGGTTTTTGAAAACCAGTGCAAAGGATTTGAACATTGATTCTTTTGGCTTGATGTTTGCCTCAACATAATCTTTTTCATTAAAGGCATAAGCAGTCAGCAACAGACAAACAACACCAATGGATGCAAAGAATGTGAAAACAGTACGCCAAGCCCAGAGAGGGGAAAGTCCTGCATTTTTAAGGATGTCAACAAAAAGAGTTGCAGCATACATAAATGAGCTTGTGCCCATAAAGAATACTGTGCTTATTCCGTAATAACCAACTCTGTCTTTTGCATCAGGAATGATTTCAGGCACGAGAGCGTTTCTCGGAATGAAATAGAAAGTGTATGAAGTGTAATATGTAACAAGGAAGAAGCCAACCCAGATAGCATTCAATACAGAGCCTTGTTCAAATGGTGCAAAGAAAATCAAAAGCACGGATAATGCATAAGGAATTGCAGCAAATCTTAAAAATGGCATTCTGCGACCATCCTTGTGTTTGCATTTGTCAGAAAGAGATGCAACAATCGGGTCTGTAACAGCGTCAACAATTTTGCCCAACGCAGTAATAAGTGCCATGATAGTAATAAAACCTAAAAACTTGTTTTCAGGCAATAAAACTGGCAACCCACTTTTGCCGGTAGGCTGAAAGAAATATAAAAGATAGTTACCAATCATACCGTTAAAAAATCCCTTTGCAATATCTGCAAGGCAATAACGGTACATTTTTTTCTTTGGTAAAGTTTTAATCATAAAAACACCCTTTTCCCTAAAAATATACTATATATAATAGCACGATAAAGGAAGTAAAACAATGTTTAAATTTCAAAAAAAAAATTGTCAAAAAAATTTAAAAAAGTTTAAAAAAAGACTTGACTATTTAGTTTTGTTGTGGTATTATGTTCAAGCGTTGAGACGCTGGTGTAGCTCAGTTGGTAGAGCAGCTGATTTGTAATCAGCA